>JBDSFV010000049.1:0-16495 GCA_039919355.1 Luteimonas sp.
TCGATCTACACGGTCAGCCTGTTCTTCGGATGGGCCACCCTCGGGCTGGTCGTGTATTTCCTGTACGGCTATCGCAAGAGCCATTACGCGCACGGCACCCAGCCGCTGCATGGCGGCCCCAAACTGCCGGCGGAGCCCACATTCCACGAGGGCCCGGACCTCGGTCCGTAATCCGGCACACACCGGCAAGACGGCGCGGAGACCCCGCGCCGTTTTTGTTTGTAAACTCGCGCCATGAGCGAGGCCCTGCCCTACGACGTCCAGCACCTGCGCCATCTCGCCGGCGAGATCATCACCAACGTCCGCGAGTTGTCCGCGAACGGCTGGACCCCGGCGACCAGCAGCAACTTCTCGCATCGCCTGGACGAGCGCCATGCCGCGATCACCGTCTCCGGCCGCGACAAGGGCAGGCTCACCGAAGCCGACATCATGGTGATCGACTTCGACGGCAACGCGGTCGGCAGCGACCATCGCCCGTCCGCGGAAACCCTGTTGCACACCCAACTGTACAAGCGCATTCCCGAGATCGGCTGCGTGCTGCACACGCATTCGCAGACGCAGACCATCGCCTCGCGCCTGTATGCCGGCGCCGGGCACGTGCACCTGGAAGGCTACGAACTGCTGAAGGCCTTCGCCGGCAACACCACGCACGAAGCCGCGATCGAGATCCCGGTGCTGTCGAACACGCAGGACATGCATACGCTGGCTGCGCAGGTCGACGCTTTGCTCGACAAGCAATGCCTGTGGGGCTACCTGATCGACGGCCACGGCCTCTACGCCTGGGGCCGCGACATGGTCGAGGCGCGGCGGCACCTGGAGGCGTTTGAGTTCCTGCTGAACTGCGAACTGGAATTGAGGAAGCTGAAGTGAGCCGTCTGCGTATCTTCGAGGAAGAACATCCCGACCAGCCGTTGCTGTCCACCAGTGACCACGACGCGATGGCGCGCGAGTTGTCCGCGATCGGCGTCGGATTCGAGCAATGGCAGGCGGCGCAACCGATCACCCCCGGCGCCTCTTCCGACGAAGTGCTGGCCGCCTATCGCGCCGACATCGACCGCATCGTCGCCGAGCGTGGCTTCAGGAGCGTCGATGTGGTCAGCATCGCGCCGGACCACCCGGATCGCGAGCAGATGCGCAGGAAATTCCTCGATGAGCACTTCCACAAGGAAGACGAGGTACGTTTCTTCGTCGCCGGCTCGGGACTGTTCACCCTGCACGTCGACGGCAAGGTCTACGAGATCCGGTGCGAACAGGGCGACCTGATCGCGGTGCCGGATTCGACCAGGCACTGGTTCGACATGGGTCCGGAGCCGAGCTTCGTCGCCATCCGTTTCTTCACCGAGCCCGATGGCTGGGTCGGCCACTTCACCGGCACCGACATCGCGCAGAAATTCCCGCGTTACGAAAAAGGCCAGGCCGACTGAATCTTGCTCGTCATCCCTGCGAAAGCAGGGATCCAGCGACATTGCCCTTCCATCAGAAACAAAGACAAACCTAAAGACCCTGGATTCCTGCTTTCGCAGGAATGACGAGCAAATGCCAAGACCCGTCATCCTCACCGACATCGAAGGCACCACCAGCAGCATCTCCTTCGTCAAGGACGTGCTGTTCCCGTATGCGCGCCGCGCGCTGCCGCGCTTCGTGCGCGAGCACGGCGCCGATGCCGAAGTGCGCCGCTGGCTGGACATGGTCGCGACCGAACATGGCGGCATCTGCAGCGACGACGTCATCGTCGAGACCCTGCAGGGCTGGATCGACCAGGACCGCAAGCACACGGCACTCAAGGCGCTGCAGGGCCTGATGTGGCACGAAGGTTATGCGCGCGGCGATTTTCGCGGCCACGTCTATCCCGACGCGGCCGCCGCGCTACGGCGCTGGCATGATGCGGGCCACACGCTCGCGGTGTTTTCCTCCGGCTCGGCCGGCGCGCAGAAACTGCTGTTCGGCCATTCCGAGGCCGGGGACCTGACGTCGCTGTTCTCCGCCTTCTTCGACACCGAGGCCGGCCACAAGCGCGACGCCGACAGCTATCGCCTGATCGCGGATTCGCTCAACCACCGTCCGGAGGACATCGTATTCCTGTCCGACGTGGTCGCGGAGCTCGATGCTGCGCGCGAAGCCGGCATGCGCACCGTCCTGCTCGACCGGCGCGAGGACTATCCGCAGCCGCGCAGCGGCGATGCGGCTTGCGGCCATGAACGCGTGGAGTCGTTCGAGCAGATCGTACTGCCCGCTTGAGCTCGCCTTAGCGGGCCAGCAGGGTGCGCGCAGCGGCCAGCACGCTGCCGTCGACCACCAACCGCACGACACTGGCGACCTCGCCATCGAGCGCACGGTCGCGATCCAGGAACGGGATCGCGGCGCGGATCGCGGCATGCGCGGCGGCGACCGCCCTGCCGGGATGGAAAGCAGCGGCCGCCGACAACTCGGTGCGCAGGCCATCGACCTCGGCGAGAAATCCGTCGTAATCGGTGCTGCCCGACAACGGCCCGCACCGCACCTTGGCGGCGAACCCTTCGGCATCGCTGCGACCCGCCAGATCCCGTGCGGCGTTGATCATGTCGCGGCGCAGGTCCAGCGCCTGCGCGGCAGTGTACAACTCCAGCGCCAGCACCTTGCCGAGGTCGTCGGCCATCGCCAGCACGTGTCGCGCTTCGTTGGCGCCCATCGAGACGTGGTCCTCGGCATTGGCGCTGGTCGGGATCGAATACACCGACGCCGGCATCGCACGGCTTGTCAGGTCGTTGACGATCGCCGCCGCGGTGTACTGCACGATCATGTAACCCGATTCGGTGCCGTCCTCGTTGCCGATCAGGAACGCCGGCAGGCCGTCGCTAGTGGCAGGATCGACCAGCTTGTTGAGGCGGCGCTCGGAAATCGACGCCAGCACCGGGATCGCGGCCTTGACGTAGCTCATCGCCAGCGCCAGCGGCATGCCATGGAAATGGCCGGCCGAGATCACCTGCTGCTCGACGGATTTCCCTTCCAGAGCTGCGGCCTGCGTGTCAGGGAACACCAGCGGATTGTCGGTGACCGAATTCAATTCGATGTCGAACACGCGCTTGGCCTGCTCGACCGCATCGCGCACCGCGCCGTGCACCTGCGGCACGCAGCGCAGCGAATAGCTGTCCTGCGGCTGGTGCTTCTTGCCGCCGCGGAACGGACGGAAGCGCTGGTAGAACTTGTCGCGCCCATGGCGCTGGGTGAACGGCACCCAGTCCCAGCCGATGTCGAAGCCAAGCTGCTGCGATGCGGGCGTGTCCCAGCTTTGCGGCTGCCATTGCCGGAACTTCGGCACCAGGTGGTAAGGGATATCGGCGAGGGTCGAGCCTTCGAGCAAGGCACGCAGGTTCGCGGCTACCTGCAGCTGACCCGGATGCGGACGCAGCGCATGCACTTCCGGCGCGAACGCGCCGAGGCGGCCGGCGAAGGCGTCGATGGTCATGGCCGCGGCGAGGTCGGCGGTGTCGAGCAGGTCGTCGAGTTTCTGCAACGCCAGCACGCCCGTGGCCAGCATCTGCGCGGTGCCGTTGTTCAATGCCAGGCCTTCCTTGTACGACAAGGAGATCGGCTGCAACCCTGCGCGCTCCAGCGCCTGCGCGCCCGGCATGCGCTCGCCGGCGAAGAAAGCTGCGCCGCCACCCAGCAACACGATTGCCAGGTGCGACAACGGCGCGAGGTCGCCGGAGGCGCCGACCGAGCCCAGCTGCGGCACCACCGGCACCACGC
Source organism: Luteimonas sp. (assembly GCA_039919355.1). Classification (GTDB taxonomy): domain Bacteria; phylum Pseudomonadota; class Gammaproteobacteria; order Xanthomonadales; family Xanthomonadaceae; genus Cognatiluteimonas. Next base: position 3,730 of record JBDSFV010000049.1, read on the forward strand.
CGGCGTTGAGCAGCGCAGCAAGCGCCTGCAACGTCTCGACGCGAATGCCGGAATGCCCGCGCAGCAGCGTGTTGATGCGGATGCACAGCATCGCCCGCACTACCTCCGGCGCGAACGGTTCGCCGACGCAGACCGCGTGGGTGACGATCAGGTTTTCCTGCAGCTCGACAGGCAGCGAGCGGCCGGACGGTGCCGCGCCGGGTAGTTCGTCGCGTAGCGGGTGCGCGCCCAGCAACTTGTCGGCGTTGCTGCCGAAGCCGGTGGAGACGCCATAGATCGGCTCCTCGCGCCGCACCTGCTCGGCCAGGAAGTCGGCCGCGCGCGCGACCGCCTGCAAGGCCACCGGATCGAGTTCGACCCATGCGCCGTGCGCCACCACGACCAGTTGCGCACGCGTCAGCGAGTTGCCGTCGAGCCGGATCGCAGCACTCATCGCGAAGCCTCCGGTTGTGCGCGCAATGGTTCCCGCTCGACCTGGAGCGCCTTGGCGACTTCGCCTTCGGCGACCTCGAACTGCTCGCCGCGGCGCAGGTCCTTGATCGCGACCACGCCGCGCGCGACTTCGTCCTCGCCGCGGATCACCACGAAACGGATCCCGGCGCGATCCGCGTACTGCATCTGTCTGGCCAGCTTGCGCGGTTCCAGCTGCGTCTCGACATTGAGCCCGGCCGCGCGCAGGCGCTGCGACAACGCCAGCGCATCGTCGAGGCCGGCCTCGTCGAGCAGCGTCACCAACACATCGACCGTACTGTCGGCGGCGGCGATGACGCCGGCCTCGCGCAACTGGAAGAACAACCGGGTCAGTCCGATCGAGATGCCGACACCGGGCAGCTTCGATTTGGTGTAGTGGCCGGCGAGGTCGTCGTAGCGTCCGCCCGAGCAGATCGAGCCGATCTGCGGGTAGGCGTCGAGCGTGGTCTCGTAGACGATGCCGGTGTAGTAGTCCAGGCCTCGCGCGATCGAAAAGTTGATCGCATAGCGTGATTCCGGTACGCCGAGTGCACGGATTGACTCCAGTACATCGCGGAGTTCGCAGACCCCATCCTCAAACATTCCGCTGCCGAATGTATTTGAGAGTGAATCAAGTATCCGCAATGCATCGGCGTGATTCTTCGAGCGCGTCTGCACAAACACCAGAATTCGATCAACCACTTCCGGTTGCAAATCGAAGCCCCCACCGATAAGCGTTGCGTGTACGTACTCAGCGCCTCGCTTGTCGAGCTTGTCGATCTCCCGGAGCACTGCAACCTGACGCTCCCCGTCGGCGATACCCAGGCCCTCGAAATAGCCCCGCAGCAGCTTGCTGTGGTTGAGCTGGATGGTGAAATCGCCGATCGCCAGCGCCTCGAACACCGCGCTGATCACCGCCGGAATCTCGGCATCGAAGCGGATCGACAGCGTGTCCTTGCCGACCACGTCGATGTCGCACTTGTAGAACTCGCGGAAACGCCCGCGCTGGGCGCGCTCGCCGCGGTACACGCGCTGCATCTGGTAGCGCCGGAACGGGAACGCGAGGTCATGCTCGTGTTCGGCGACGTAGCGCGCCAGCGGCACGGTCAGGTCGAAGCGCAGCGCCAGTTCCGGCATTCCCCCGCCTGCCCCGCTTTCGGCGGACTTGCCGAGCGTCCCGGTCGATTGCACGAAATACACCTGCCGCTCGGTCTCGCCGCTGGACTTGGTCAGCAGCACCTCCGACAGTTCCATCACCGGGGTTTCCACCGGCAGGAAGCCGAAGCGCTCGAAGGTCTGGCGGATCGCATCGAGCATGCGCTGGAACGCGATCTGTTCGCGCGGCAGCAGTTCCATGACTCCGGGCGGGGTACGCGGCTTGATCAAGCGGAAAACTCCGGGCGCGGCGGGTCGCACAGTGTAGCGGCTGGGCCGATATCCCTGGCCTGAGGTCGACAGGGCTTGCCCGCGACCCGCCCCAGTCCCTAAAATGCCGGGCTCACCTGTCGGGGTGTAGCTCAGCCTGGTAGAGCGCTACGTTCGGGACGTAGAAGTCGCAGGTTCAAATCCTGTCTCCCCGACCAATGAAACAAGGGGTAAACGACAAACCGGCTAAGTGCCGGTTTCTTGTTTGTCAGCACCTTGTCAGCAAAACGAGGTATTCAAGCCCAAATCGGATGGGTCGGCTCCCGAATTAGATTCATACAAAGATTATGCCGGGCACATCGTTTCACGCGCCCCTCTATCAGCCACAACGGTAAAGACCATGGCCCGCGCGGCGCGCCGCTGGCGCCCGACGACAACGTGAGCCATGCCGACGTCCGCGTGGACGACGAAGCGCTGGATTCGCCCGCGGGTCTCGTGCTGATGCTCGACAAGCCACTCGGCTACACCTGCTCGACTGCGGATCAGGGCAAGGTCGTATACGACCTGCTGCCGGAGCGCTTCCGTTGGCGCAAGCCAACGCTGGCATCGGTCGGCCGGCTCGATCGCGATACGTCCGGGCTGCTGTTGATGACCGACGACGGCGCCTTGCTGCACCGGATCACGTCGCCGCGGTCGCACCTTGCGAAGGTCTACGAAACGACGCTCGCGCAGGATCTCCGGGGCGACGAAGCCGCGTTGTTCGCAAGCGGTACGATGTTGCTGAAGTCGGAGACGACTACACTAGTGCCGGCGGTGCTGGAACAACTCGGACCGCGACGCGCCCGGCTGACGATCGTCGAGGGGCGTTATCACCAGATCCGGCGGATGTTTGCGGTCGTCGGCAACCATGTCGATGCGTTGCATCGCACAGCGGTCGGAGGCTTGGCGTTGGACGATTTGGCGTCGGGGCGTGGCGGGTGCTCGATGAGGCCGAGGTCGCGCGAATATTCGGATGACGTCGTGACCGGGCTTCGCGACTTGCGTCGCTCCTGCATTCAGGACGGACGCCGCGAGCAAGCAGGATGCGGTGAGCGAAAGCGAACCGCATCGTTGCGTTCGCGATCGATGCGGTGCGGCCTGTAGACGATGTTCTCAAGGCTCGCCATCCCTTTCGCAACACCCCGAGGCCGACTATGCCCACAGGGTATCCAATCTATTGGGAATTGCCTTTCTTCGCCACGAAGGTGCCGTGCGGTTGGTAGAGGACCATTTCGGTCACCTGACCGGAAGCGTCCTTCTTGAACTCCACGGTGAACCCGGTTTGGCCCTTGATTTCAAACGAGAGGCCCCTGGTCGGCAGCAGGTCCCACTCGGGCTGGCTGCCCCAATTCTCCAGCACTAACAGGCTGTCACCTTTTAGGGACACGGTGACGGTGTTGCCCGCGAGCTCGTAGTCCCCGGCCAGGGGTTGAAGGAAGCTCTTCTCTGTCATCCCTTTCGTAGGCCGCCGGGTAAAAGCAATCGCCTTCACGTTCTCCTCCAGGGGAATCCAGAGGTGGTCGATCTCCCCCTGGAGGTTTGTGCCGAAACCCACCTTCATCTTCGTAGACGGCTCGTTGGGATACAGGGCCCATTCGAAGAGGTCGTAATGGAAGTGTTTGAGTGGAGAAGATATTTCAACTGTCGGCCGGTGAAGCGAACGCTTGTTGGAAAGTCTCAGTTCATCCTTCTCTAGATCGATCCTGACGATCCCGTATCCCGGATGCTCGTACTCTCCGACGTAGTCCTTGAGGTCGTGCGACGGGCGCGTCCCCGTTTTGTGCGTGGTGTATCCTTTCTTCTCGGCTTCCGCTGCGGATTCTTTCTGCTTCTGTTGCTGTTCTTTGAACCGCTCGCTCCAGGGCACGTGCTCCAAGCCCAGCAGACGGTCATAGGCGTTGAAAGTGACGTTGTTTGACAGGGGGCTATAGCTGTTGGTCAGCACAACGACGCCAATCTCCTCCTCGGGCAAGAAGGAAAAGGAGGCGCTGAACCCGCCAAAGCCGCCGCCGTGGGAGACGAACCTGTGGCCCCGGTAGGTTGTGAGATCCAACCCCATCCCGTAGCTATGGCGGCCGAATTCGGTGTACCGCGGCCCCGGCCTCGCAATCATCGACGTCTGCATCTGGAGAATGTTGTTCCGCGACAGGATCTGTGACTTCCCGTCGCTTCCCTCGTTGAGGTAGAACAACAGGTAGCGGCTCATGTCCTCGACACTGGAGTTGATGATGCCGGCGGCCCCCTCCTCCGGAAAATTCAGGAAGGGATGGCGGATCTCTTTGACCTCCTCGTCGACTTCCCCATAGGACAGCGCGAAGTCGCCGGTTTTCTGGGACTCCCGGACGGAGAAGTTGGTGCGTTCCATTCCCAGGGGAACCAAGACTCTTTTTCGGGTGAGTTCCTCCCATGTCGTGCCCGCAATCTGCCCCGCCAGGTACCCCGCCGTCATCAACAGCACGTTGCTGTACTGATACGTCGTCCGCAAATCCTGGCTCGGCTCCAGATAGCGGAGCCGCTCGATCATTTCCTTCTGAGAGAAGTTGGTGTGGTACATGAAGAAATCGTGGCCTGGCAAGCCGGAGCGGTGACTCACCAAGTCACGCACCGTTATCCGCTCGCTCGCCACCGGGTCGTAGAGCCGGAAGCTCGGCAGGTATTCGCGCACGGGTTTGTCCCAGTCGAGTTTGCCCTCGTCGGCCAGCATCCCGAGCGTCACGACTGCGAACGACTTCGTTATGGAGCCGATCCCGAACAAGGTCGCCGGTGTAACCGGGAGTTGCTTTTCCACATCCCGGAAGCCGTACCCTTTCGAGTGAATGACCTTGCCGTCGCGCACAATCGCGATCGCCAGGCCGGGCACGTTCGACTCCTTCATCCGCTCAACGATGAACTCGTCAAGGCCCTCGAGGCTGGGCTTGTTGGCTGCCGGCGCTCCACTCACTGGGGCGAGAACGGTAGCGGGCGCCGCCGGGGCAACGACAGGTGGCTGCGCGGCGAGCATGCTTGGCAGCGCGAACAAGAGAACCAAAAAGGGTGCGAAGAACCTACGCATGTATCCTCCTTTCCACACTGCCGTCGGCATTCAGCCGCGCGATGCGATTGCGCAGCGTGGCACCGACCTGGGCAAATGCGCCCCCGATCACGATGCGCCCGTCCGCTTGCACGGCGATGGCTCTCACGGCGCCATCCACGGCGGTGGCGGCAAAGCTCGTATCCAGACTGCCGTCCGGATTCAAGCGGGCAACGCGGTTGCGGGTTTGCCCAGCAATTATGGTGAAATTGCCGCCGACAATGATCTTGCCGTCGGCTTGAACGGCCAGCGCGAAGACGTCGCCGTTCGCACTCGGGTTGAAGCCGTCGTCGGCGTTCTGCGCCGAGCTGGCATGCGGCAGCAGGGCCAACATGCACAGCAGCAAGAACGCGCGCCCGCAGGCGGTCAGCCACGATTGCGTGCGAGGCGTTGCCATAAAGACCTCCGCTCCGTGGGAGCGATTGGCAGTATAGCGAGATGCGCGAGGCGGCACTCACCTGTGGGTGCCCAATGGCAAGTTTCTGCGTGCATCTCCGATCGCGTACACCGGCAGGCGGATGCATGTCTTCGGCTCGGTTGGGCAGGGGTGGTCAGCCTGCGGGGTCCATACCGGCTGCGCCCAAGTCCATGCCCACGGCCACACCGGCCCCCGCCGATTCAGCCGCGGTCGCGGGCTGCACCGCGAGTGCGCTTGCGCCCGGGGTCTATCGCCGCCGCCGTCCCGAGCGCATGCTGGCCTACCAGGTGGTGCAAGGCTGGCTGGAGACGTGGCTGGCACAGACCGAGGAGGCAGAACCAAACTCGGTCGCCGGTTACGTCGAACGCGAGCTGCGGGGCTATCTCGAGTGCGGGATTCTGGCGCACGGCTTCGCCCGCGCGCGCTGCCCCGAGTGCGCCGCGGACTTCCTGGTGGCCTTCTCGTGCAAAGGCCGCGGTGTATGTCCGTCGTGCACGACCAAGCGCATGGCGGCGACCGCGGCGCATCTGGTTGATGCGGTGATCCCGCAGGTGCCCATGCGCCAGTGGGTGCTGTCGCTGCCCAAGCGCTTGCGCCCAATGCCGTACCGCCACGCCGCCCACCGGGCGGCGTTGTCGTTCAGGCGCTGACCTAGCTATTTACCGTAGCCAGGCGCTCGCGCAGCGTATCGAGGCGCAATTCGGCCGCGGCGCCAGGCGATACGCGCGCTGCCAGGCTCGCTTCCGGATCGCCCGCCGACCAGCGCGCCGGATCGGCGGCCTGGCGATAGGCATTGCGGAACGGCACGCCCTGGCGTGCGAGGTCGACCGCAAGGTCAGTGGCGTACATCGAAGGCTCGAGCGCGGCCCGCATCGCCTCCGGCTTCCATTCGAGGTTGCGCAGCAGGTCGGGCAGCAACGCCAGTGCCGCCAGCCCCTTGCCGAAGCCATGGAACAGCGCGCCCTTGCTGACCTGCAGGTCACGGTGGTAGCCGGACGGCAGCGACAGCAGCTGCTCGATCTCGCAACGCGCCGCGGCAACGCTGGCGTAGCTGCCGCGCATGAGTTCGATCACGTCGGGATTGCGCTTGTTGGGCATGATCGAGCTGCCGGTGGTGTACTGCGCCGGCAATGCGACGAAACCGAACTCGGAGGTGGTGAACAGGCTCAAGTCCCAGGCCAGGCGACGCAGGTCGAGCATCGCGCTGCCGAGCGCCTCCAGCGCGGCCAGCTCGAACTTGCCGCGCGACAGCTGCGCATAGACCGGGGAAACCTGCATGCGGCCGAAACCCAGTGCCGCGGTGACGTGGTCGCGATCGAGGGCCAGGTTGACGCCGTAGCCGGCGGCGGTGCCGAGCGGGTTGGCATCGATCCAGTCGCGCGTGCTTGCGGCGCGTTCGACGTTGTCGATGAAGGCCTCCGCCCAGCCCGCCCACCACATGCCGGCCGAAGACACCACTGCGCGCTGCAGGTGGGTATAGCCCGGCATCGGCAACGCGGCTTCCGCTTCAGCGCGTGCAAGTGTGACTTCCGCCACTTCGCGGCACAGCGCGAGCAACTGCGCGAGCCTGTCCTTCAGCCATAGTCGCGTGGCGACCAATACCTGGTCGTTGCGGCTGCGGCCGGTGTGGATCCTGCGGCCGGCGTCGCCAAGGCGCTCGGTTAGGCGCGCCTCGATCGCCGAGTGCCCGTCCTCATGGCGCGCGTCGAGCACGAACGCACCGCTGCGAAAGTCGGCTGCCAGCGCATCCAGTTCACGCAGTAATGCCGCCAGCTCGTCCGCCGTGAGGATGCCGATCCGTTGCAGGCCTTCGGCGTGCGCGCGGCTGGCAACGATGTCGTGGAGGAAGAATTCGCGGTCCAGGACCACGTCGTCACCGGCGAGGAAGGACTGGATCGCTGCGTCGATCGCGATACCCGGCTTTTGCCACAGAAGATCGCTCATGTGCCCTGCCCCGCCATGGGAATGCCGGCGAACTCGTCGAAGCCGAACGCCAGGTTGAGGTTCTGCAACGCCTGCGTCGCCGCACCCTTGAGCAGGTTGTCCACGGTGGCGACCACGACCAGGCGGCGACCGCCATCGGCCAGCGTGAAACCGCCGATCTCGACATGGTGCGCGTTGGCGATACGGCTGACCCACGGCGCTTGCTCGAGCACGCGTACGAGCGGTTCGCGTGCGTAGCGTGCGCGGTAGCGCGCGGCGATCTCGTCGCCGGCGAAAGCCTGCGACAGGTGCAGGTTCGCGGTGATCATCAGCCCGCGGAAGTGCGGCGCGACATGCGGCATGAATTCGACCGCATGGCCCAGCTGCCGTGTGACTTCACGCTCGTGCACGTGGCCGGCCAGCGCGTACGGCATCAGGTTGTCGCGCAACTGCGCGAGGTCGTTCTTGTCCGAAGGCGTGGTGCCAGCACCCGAATAGCCCGACACGCCGAAGCATTGCACCGGCCCGGACAGCACATCGCGCATCGGTGCGATCGCCAGCTGCATCACGGTCGCGTAGCAGCCGGGATTGCTGATCCGGCGCTGGCCGGCGTAGCGATCCCGGGTGAGTTCAGGCAGGCCGTAATACCAGCCATCGTCGAAGCGATAGTCGGCGGAGAGATCGACGATCACCGGTCCGCCCGAAGCCGGGTTTGCGGCGTCGAACGCGGCGACGCAGGCCGTGGCCTTGCCGTTGGGCAACGCCAGCACCATCGCGTCGGCACCAAATCCTGGCAGCTCGCCGTGTCCGGGCGCGCTGTAGCGCAACTCGCCACGATAGTCGGTGACGTGGTCGGATACGCGTTGCCCATCGAGCTCCCGCGATGACACGAACGTCAGCTCGAAGCGCGGATGCCCGGCGATGAGCCTGACCAGCTCCGCGCCTACATAGCCGCGCGCACCAACGATGCCGATTGTTTCAGCCATGATCGGTCAGCCTTGCCGGCAGATTGCGCTTCACCGCCGGCCACTTCGGCTGCAGTGGTTCGAGCGTGACATGCCGCCCATGCAGCACTGTCGGCGCACCCCATGCTTCAGTCGCCTGATCATTGCCCATCGTCAATCCTTCAGCGTGGCGGTGCGGCCGCGGCAATGTTCGACGGCTTCGCGGATCTCGTCGAACGTCTCCAGGCCGTACCAGAATACGTTCCAGCGCTCGCACTTGAGGCAACCATCGGCTTCGTCGAAATAGAACTCGTTGACCTGGTTGTCCGGGCGCGAGCGCCAGAACAGGCGCTCGACCTCGCCGCGCATCACGTGCCAGATCGCACGGCCCAGCCCCTCGCCTTGTGCGTCGTCGGCGACCGCGAACTTGTCGAGGTGCGGAACGCCCCCGCCGTTATCGGTGTGTTCGAAGGTCAGCAGCAATGCGGCGCGGTAATGCTCGGACACGTAGACGCGATATGGCCGCGTGGTCTCGAAATAGTCGGGCTTGAGCTTGCGCCCGAAACCGGATTCGATCAGCGCCCTGAGCCGGTCGAGATCGAATTGCTCCCACGCCGTGGCGCAGCGGATCTTCTCGCCCCGGCGCACCAGCGTGCCGGAACCGCGATGGGTGAACAGCTCCTTGGCAAGTTCGTCCGGACGCGTGATCGACACCGACGACGACGGCGGCAGCGCCATCAGCAGGTCATGGATCTGCTCGATCTTCACCCGCATGCCGGAGTGCAGCCACGGCTGCGCCAGCAGTTCGTCGTATTCGGTGCTGAGGTTGATCGAGTCGATCACGTGGCCGTCGCCGTCCAGCAGGCCACCGGTGCCGGTGAGGAACACGATCTTGTACGGCTGCAAGGTCTTGATCAGCTCGTTCGCGGCCCAGTCCGCGTTGACGTTGACGATCTGGCCGTCGCCGGTTTCCCCCAGCGAGGCGATCACCGGGATCGAGCCGACCTTGATCGCGGCATGGATGCCCTCGACATCGACCCGCGCGACCTTGCCGACCAGGCCGTAGCGCTTGCCATCGAGCAGGGTGCACTCGAATACGCCCGACTGGATCGAGGTCGCGCGCACGCCTTCGGCCTGCAGCGCCTCGACCAGACGCAAGTTTTCCCGGCGCATCACCTTGCGCACCACTGACAGCACGGAGGCATCGGTATGGCGCAGGTTGTCGACGGTCTTGTTCTCGATCCCGGCCGCCTGCATTTCCACGTCGAGTTGCGGCCCGGCGCCATGCACCACGATCGGGGTCAGCCCGACCTGCTGCAGGAACGCCAGCGACGAGACCAGCGCGTCGAGTTCGTCGCGCAACACGGCACCACCGACCTTGACCACCGCGAAACGCGCCGCATCGATCTGCGAGAAGCGCTTGAGGTATTGCTTGATCTCCTTGGCGCTGGCGATGTTCGACAGCAGGCGGACGATCGTCGGGCGCAGGTCGAGGCGCGGATCTTTCGGCGACAGGACCGGAATGGTGCTCATGCCAGCAATCGGTGGTAGTGGGCCGCGGCAGTGGCCAGCTGGTCGAGCGCGACCCATTCGTCCGCGCTGTGGGCCTGGGCGATGTCGCCCGGGCCGAACACCAGCACGTTCATGCCGGCGCGCGAGAACAGCGAAGCCTCGGTCCAGAAATCGACCGCGTTGCCGATCGGCAGGCCGAGTTCGTCGGCAAGGTCGCGCGCGGCCAGCCGGCGTTCCTCCGCCATCGCCACGTCGCCGGCCGGCAGCGACGGCCCACGGAAGGTTTCCGCGTAGCGTTCCAGCGCGTCCGGGCCGGCAAAACCGCCGAAGCGCACGTGCAGCTCGTCGATGTCCTGCGATGGCAGCGGACGAAAGCCGAAACGCACTTCCGCACTCGGCGCGATCATGTTGGCCTTGATCCCGCCCTCGACCCGACCGACGTTGAAGCGCAACCCGGTCAGGCCGCCGAAGCGGCGATGCGTTTCGGATTCGACGAAGTCGAGCGCACGTGCGCCCCAGCGCATCGCCTGATGCAGCGCGCTGGCCTCCAGTGCCGCCGCGCCCGAGGCATGGCCGGCTTCGCCCTTGAAGCGCAGCAGCACCGAGCTGATCCCGCGGTGCGCGAGCACCGCCTCGCACCGGGTCGGCTCGGCAACGATGGCCCCGGCGAATCCATGGTCCGTGGCGAGGAAGGCATCGATGCAGCGCGCATCGTTGGCTTCCTCGTCGCTGTTGAACAGGAATGCGGCATCGCCCTTCGTTGCCATTGCAGCCGCGAGCAAACCGGCAGCCGCGCCCTTGATATCGCAGGCGCCGAGGCCGATGGCCCGGTCGTGCGTGACACGCAGCTTCAGCGGATCGACCGTCCAGGCCGGCGACGATGGCACCGTGTCCAGGTGCACGTTGAACACGCGCGTCGGATGGCCACGTGCGGCGAGTAACGACACCGCGCCATCGCCATGGTCGGTCACTTCCACACGGAAATACGGCAGCTGCGCACGGATGTAATCGAAGATACCGCCGCTGCCGATCGCACGCGGGGGATTGCGGGTGTCGAACGACACCAGCGCTTCGAGATGACGGAGCACGTCGGCCAGCATGTCAGTCGCCGCCTGCCCTGTTGACCTGCGCCCACAGCGTGCTGCTCATGCCGTAGAGGCGGATGAAGCCCTCGGCCTCCTCCACGCCCCAGTCCGCCGACTGCGCATAGGTCGCGCCCTCGGCGTTGAGGATGTGCGGCGAGCGCACGGCGATCGCATCGACGCGGCCGCAGCGGGTTTCCAGCACCACCTCGCCGTTGACCATCTGCTGTGACGAGGCAAGGAAGGCTTCGAGGTCGGTCTTGAGCGGATCGTGGAAGAAGCCTTCGTAGACCAGCTCGACCCACTTGCGCGCGACCTCCGGCTTGAAGCGGTTCTGCTGCTTGCTCAGCACCGCCTCCTCCAGCGCGCGGTGCGCGGCGAGCAACGCGGTCAGGCCTGGTGCCTCGTACACGATGCGGCCCTTGAGGCCGATGGTGGTGTCGCCGGTATAGAGGCCGCGACCGACGCCGTATAGCGCAAACAGGGTGTTGAGCTGACCCAGCAGCTGCGCACCCGGCAATTCCTTGCCGTCGAGCGCAATCGCTTCGCCCTGGACGAAACGCAGCGTGACTTGCAGCGATTGCAGCGGCCATTGCTCGCGCGACGCGCACCAGCCACGCGCGCCCTCGCCCGGCGCCTCCCAGCGGTCGATCTCGCCGCCGGACATCGTCAGCCCCAGCAGGTTTTCGTTGATCGTGTAGGCCTTCTGTCTGGCGCGCACGCCGAAGCCGCGTTGCTCCAGGTACTGCTGCTCGTAGGCGCGGACCTCGGTGTGTTCCTTCTAGATTTCGCGGATCGGCGCAATGATGCGGTAATCGCCGGATGCCTTCACTGCAAGATCGAAGCGCACCTGGTCGTTGCCCATGCCGGTGCAGCCATGGGCGATCGCGTTGGTGCCGAGGTCGTGCGCGCGCGCCAGTGCAGCATCGACGATCAGGTAGCGATCCGACACCAGAAGCGGGTACTGGCCCTGGTAGCCCTCGCCCGCCCACCCGAACGGCTTTACGAAGTCGTCCCAGATCGCGGGACCGCCGTCGATGGTGACGTGGCTGGCGACGCCGAGTTCCTGTGCGCGCTGCTCGATGCTGGCACGCTCTTCGGCATCGACGCCGCCGGTGTCGGCGAACACGGTATGCACGTTCCAGCCGCGCTCCTGCAACCAGGGCACGCAGAAGCTGGTGTCGAGGCCGCCGGAGAAGGCGAGGACGATGTCTTGGTTCATGTCGATTCCCTGTTTTGCTCCCTCTCCCGCAAGCGGGAGAAGGGAAAAGAGTTACTGCTGCACCAGCGCGGCCATCACCGCTTTCTGCACATGCAGGCGGTTCCCGGCCTCGTCGATGGCAATGCATTGCGGCGAGTCCATCACCGCATCGGTGGCCTTGACGTTGCGACGCAATGGCAGGCAATGGCTGAAGACGCCGTGGTTGGTCAGCGCCATCTTGGCCTCGTCGACGATGAAGTGCCTGTGCGCTTCCCGGATGGGTTTTTCAGGCTCCCAGTGACCGAAATACGGCAATGCGCCCCAGCTCTTGGCGTAGACCACGTCAGCGCCGGCGTAGGCAGATTCGATGTCATGGCTGACCTGCAGCGAGCCGCCGCTCGCGGCGACGTTCTGCTTCGCCCAGTCCATGTAGCGCGAATCCAGCACGTACTCGGGCGTCGGGCACAGCAGGGTCACGTCCATGCCCATGCGCGTGGCGATGGTCAGCGCCGAGTTGGCGACAGCGGTGTTGAGTGCCTTCGGATGGTACGTCCAGGTCAGCACGTATTTCCTGCCGCGCAGGTCGACAGTGCCGAAATGCTCCTGCAGCGCCATGACGTGCGCCAGCTCCTGGCAGGGGTGGGTAATGGTTTCCATGTTGATCACCGGCACCGTGGCGTGCACGGCGAAGCCACGCAGCACCTTGGGCTCGACCTCAAGCGGCGCAAGTACGTGCTGACCTGGACCTATCATCCGAAACCG
>JBDSFV010000050.1:0-19361 GCA_039919355.1 Luteimonas sp.
GACATCGGCGACCAGACCACGCCCGCACAGCGCATCAGCAGCCCCGGCAAGGTCCTCTACCCGGACAGCGGCATCACCAAGCAGCAGGTCGCCGATTATTACCGCGCGATCGCGCCGCTGCTGCTGCCGGAACTCGCGCGCAGGCCGTTGTCGCTGTTGCGCTGCCCGGACGGGCTCGAGGGCCAGTGCTTCTTCCAGAAGCACCATGCCGACACGCTCGGTGCGCACGTGCATGCGGTGTCGATCCGCGAGAAGGATGGCGGCAGCGATGACTACCTCTATGTCGACGATGTCGAAGGTGTCCTCGACCTGGTGCAGATGAACGCGCTGGAGCTGCATCCCTGGGGCGCGCGGATCGACGACGTCGAACACCCGGACCGGCTGGTGTTCGACCTCGATCCGGGCGAAGGCGTCGACTGGAAGGCGATCGTGGCCGCCGCGCGCGAGGTGCGCGCGAAGCTGGATGAGATCGGGCTGGAGAGTTTCGTGCGCTTGTCCGGCGGCAAGGGACTGCATGTCGTGCTGCCGATCAAGCCCGGGCCGAGCTGGACGCAGGCGAAGTCCTTCTGCGAAGCCTTCGCCGATGCGATGTCGACGCAGGCGCCGCAACGCTATGTCGCCACCGCGACCAAGGCCAGGCGCAAGGGCGTGATCTTCATCGACTGGTTGCGCAACGGTCGCGGCGCCACCAGCGTGGCCAGCTGGTCGCTGCGCGCGCGCAAGGAAGCCGGCGTGGCGATGCCGCTGGCGTGGAGCGAACTCGGCCGGACGAAATCAGGGGCCAATTACACGCTCGAGCGGGCCCTGCGCCGCGCCGCCAGCCTGCGCAAGGATCCGTGGGAGGGCTGGGCGCAGGCGACGAAGCAGAAGCTGGTTGAACTGGGCTGACGCACCTTTGGGTCTTCGGTAAGTCGTCTGAAGATGGATGACTATTGGCGCGCGGCGCTGGCGCTTGGCAGCAGAAGCAAAAAAGCCACCCGGATCGCTCCGGGCGGCAGTCTGATCAAGGCGGGACTTACTTGTTGGGCGGGGTTTCGTTCGGCATTGCGTCCGGCATAGCGGCGTCGTCCGGGGTCGACGTCAGGCCGCGACGCACCAGCAGCGGCTCGATGTACGGATCGCGGCCGGTGAAATCCTTGAAGAGCTTGGTCGCGTCCTGGCTGCCGCCTTGCGAAAGGAGGGTGTCGCGGAAATGCTGGCCGTTGGCACGGGTCAGGCCGCCGTTCTGCTTGATCCACTCCACGCTGTCGGCGTCCAGCACCTCGGACCAGATGTAGGCGTAGTAGCCGGCTGCGTAGCCGCCCATGATGTGGCTGAAGTACGGGGTGCGGTAACGCGGCGGCACCGGCGCGTAGTCGACGCCGTCCTTCTTCAGCGCAGCGGCCTCGAACGCCATCACGCCGTCGGCCGCCGGCACCTGGCCGGGAGTCAGCTGGTGCCAGTTCTGGTCGAGCATCGCCGCGCCGAGGTACTCGGTGGTGGTGAAGCCCTGGTTGAACTTGGCGCTGGCCAGCACCTTGTCCAGCAGTTCCTTCGGCATCGGCGCGCCGGTCTGGTAGTGCTTGGCGTAGTTGGCCAGCACCTGCGGCCAGTCGGCCCACATCTCGTTGACCTGCGAGGGGTACTCGACGAAGTCGCGCGGCACGCTGGTGCCGGTGAAGTAGGGGTACTTCACGTTCGAGAACATGCCGTGCAGGGCGTGGCCGAACTCATGGAACATCGTGGTGACTTCATCCCAGGTCAGCAGTGTCGGCTGACCGGCCGGCGGCTTCGGGATATTGAGGTGGTTGGCGATCACCGGCAGGAAACCGGTGAGCTCGGACTGGTCGACGTACGAGTTCATCCATGCGCCGCCCTGCTTGGAGTCGCGTGCGTACATGTCCGAGATGAAGATGGCGAGCTGCTTGCCGTCCTTGTCGAACACGTCGAACACGCGCACGCCCGGCTCGTACACCGGCAGGTCCTTGCGCTCCTTGAAGGTCAGGCCGTACAGCTGACCCGCGGCGTAGAAGACGCCTTTCTGCTGCACGTTATTCAACTCGAGATACGGCTTGAGCTGCGACTCGTCGAAATTGTAGCGGGCCTGGCGCACCTTTTCGGCGTAGTAGGCCCAGTCCCACGGCTGCAGCTGGAACGTCGGCTCGCCCTTGGCAGTCTGTTCCTTGTCGATGATCGCCTGCATGTCGGCGGCTTCTTTCTTCGCATTCGCGACCGCGGGCGGCGCCAGCTTGCCGAGCATGTCGTTGACTGCTTCCGGCGTCTTCGCGGTCTGGTCCTCGAGGCTGTAGGCGGCATAGGTTGGATAGCCGAGGAGCTTCGCCTTCTCTGTGCGCAGCTTCACCACCCTGGCGACGAGGCCGGTGTTGTCGTATGTGTTGCCGCGGCTGCCGCGCGCGACCGAGGCCTTGTGCAGCTTCTCGCGTAGCGCGCGGTCCTGCAGGAAGGTCTCGGGTGGCTGGCCGGTGGTGTTCTGCAGCGTGAGCACGTACTTGCCGTCGAGCTTGCGCGTCCTGGCGGCTTCGGCCGCGGCGGCGATCTGTTCGTCGGACAAGCCCGCAAGCTGGTCCTTGCTGTCGACCACGATCGCCGAGTCGTTGACCTCGGCCAGCACGTTCTGGCCGAACTTGGTGCCGAGCTCGGCGAGTTCGGCATTCATTGCCTTGAGCTTGACCTTGTCGGCGTCGGACAACCGCGCCCCGGAGCGGACGAAGTCCTGATGGTACTTCTCGACCAGGCGCAAGCCTTCGGCGTCGAGGCCGAGCTTGGTGCGGGCGTCGTATAGCGCCTTGATCCGTGCGAACAGCTTCGGGTTGAGGTTGATCGCGTCGCGATGCGCCGCGAACTTCGCCGAATAGTCGGCCTCGATCTTGTCGCGAGTGTCATTGGTGTCGGCCCCGACCAGGTTGAAGAACACGGTGGCTGCCCGGCTGAGGGTGCGGCCGGACTTCTCCATCGGGAGGATGGTGTTGTCGAAGGTCGGCTTCGCCGGATCGTTGGCGACCGCCTCGATCTCCTTCAGCTGCTCGGCCATGCCGCGGTCGAAGGCCGGCGCGAAGTCGCTGTCCTTGATCCTGTCGAACTGCGGATAGTGCAGCGGCAGCGAGCTATCTGCGAAGAAGGGATTGGCTTGAAGCTGGGGATTGGCTTGTGGGGACACTGTGGCGTTGGCGGGGGCTGCTGTTTGGGCGTAGGCGGGCGCGGCGGCGGCCAGCGCGATGGCGAGCGCCAGGGCGAGCGGATGCTTCATGCGGAACGATCCTGTCGGAAGTGAACCGGAAGCCTAGCCGATGCGCCGTGATGCGACCCATGACGAAAGGCATGGGCGGTCCGCGACGATTCACCCTGCCACCACCCGGGTCGTGGCAGGGTGGCATTCCTTCCCCACAGGAGTCCGCCATGGATATCCGCTCGGTCATGACCGCCAATCCCGCCTGCTGCACCCAAGGTACGACCCTGCAGGAGGTGGCGCAGCTGATGATGGAGAACGATTGCGGCCAGATCCCGGTCGTCGATGGCAGCCGCCAGCCGGTTGGCGTGATCACCGACCGCGACATCGCCGTGCGCGCCGTCGCCAAAGGCTGCGATCCGGCGAGCGCCACCGCCGGCGACTACATGAGCTCGCCGGTGGCCACCGTCCCGGACCACAGCAGCCTTGCCGACTGCTGCCAGCTGATGGAGCAGAACAAGATCCGCCGCGTGGTGGTGGTGGATGATCGCGGCGGCATCGCCGGCATCGTCGCCCAGGCCGATATCGCCCTGGCCGGCCGCGACAGCAAGACCGCCGAGGTGGTCAAGCAGGTGTCCGAACCGGGCCAGTAATCGTTCGTATCGGATCGCGCTCGATGGTGGCATTGGCCGTGCCGCGGTACCGCGCAGCCTCAGGGAGTGGGCAGGGTGGACGCAGCGACCGCCGGCATGGATATGATGCCGGCGGCAATACCGTGTCGCGATCCGCGGAGGAACCAAATGACCACCGCCTACGACTTCAGCGCCGACGACATCGACGGGCGGCCGCAATCGCTGTCGCAGTACGCCGGCAAGGTGCTGCTGATCGTCAACGTCGCCTCCAAATGCGGCTACACGCCGCAGTACGAGGGCCTGGAAAAACTCTGGCGCGACTATCGCGGCCGCGGCCTGGCGGTGCTCGGCTTTCCCTGCGACCAGTTCGGCCACCAGGAGCCGGGCGATGCCGCCGAGATCAAGAATTTCTGCTCGCTCACCTACGACGTCGATTTCCCGTTGTTCGCCAAGATCGACGTCAATGGCGCCGATGCGCATCCGCTGTGGCAGTGGCTGAAGGACGAGAAAGGCGGCTTCCTCGGTATCGATGCGATCAAATGGAACTTCAGCAAGTTCCTGGTCGGTCGCGACGGCAAGGTGGCCAAGCGCTACGCGCCGACCGAAAAGCCAGAGTCGCTGGCCGCCGACATCGAGGCGGCGCTCGGATGAATACCGCCGCGGGCCAGTCTGAACCTGCGGATCTCAGGGTCGCGTTTCGGGCGATTCCTGCCGGCACCAGGATGAACTTGGCACCCTGATCGCGATCGAGCGCGGAATCACTGCGCGCGTGCTCCCCGACAAGCCCTCGGCGCTGCTCTGGCTACGCTACGGCGCGCGCTGAGCGCGCCGCTCGGCATCGATCGCCGCCAGGATCTCGCGCGTGGCCGGTGTCCACACCGTCCACGCATGTCCACCGCCACGGACGAACACATGCGTGGGCGGCAACAGCGGCGTCAGTGACGGCATCGTCGTGCGCAGGTGATCGCGGTCGCCGTAGGCAAGCCACACGTTGCGGGCGCGCTTCGGATCGCGCGACCAGCCCTGCAGGTGGCGCCACAGTTCGTGCTGGAAGTTGTCACCGTCGACGCGCGCCGGCAACGGGCCGGGATTCCATCGCGCGATGCCGCCGGCGGCTGCGATATCGTGCAGCAGCGGTGCCTCGCCCAGATACGGGGCCAGCAGCACGATCCCGTCGATCGTGTCGGGCCACTGTCCGTCGTACATCAACGCGCCCAGGCCGCCTAGCGAGGCGCCGAGCAGCCAGACCTCGCGGTAGCCGTGCGCACGCGCCGGCGCGACGATCTCGTCATGCAGCCGCTGGGTTGCGCCGCCCTGCAGGTAATAGCCGATGGCAACGCCGGCGAGGGTGACGTCGGCGTCGGGCCACTGCGCCTGGATCGCTTGCGCGATGCCGGTGCGCTGCAGTCCGGCGAGGTCGTCGCTGCGGCCCGGCAACACCACCACCAGCCGTTGCGCCGGCTGCGGTGCAGGGAGCAGCACCGTCGGGATGGGTTTGTCCGGATCGCCCTTCGGATAGCAGCCGAACAGGATGCCGAGCATCAGCAGCAGGCCGGACCACGAGGGTGGGCGCACGTGAATCTCCTGTGGCTGCATCGCGACGGGATGCGGCGTGGGGGGGGTGCGCATTCTAACGGACGGGCCTTTTGCCCTCCGTGCATGCGGTGCATTGGGTCCATGCGGCAACGTGTTGGCACGGCCCTTGATTGCGAGCCGCCATCAAGCCTGCCGTCCCCCAATCCATTGCCATCATCGTGATGGAAGCCTGACGATGCGCGGGGCGCTGATCGAACACCATCGCGAAATCGATCGCCTGCTGGCGGACACGCACCGCATCGCCGTGCTCGGGATCAAGCCCGAAAGCCGGGCCTCGCAGCCCGCACACATGGTGCCGGCCTACCTGCAGCGCCACGGCTTCGAGGTCATCCCGGTGCCTGTGTACTACCCGGATGTCGGCGACATCCTCGGCAAGCCTGTCTACCGCAAGGTCCGCGAGGTTCGGGGCCGCATCGATCTGGTCAACGTGTTTCGCAAGCGGGAACACCTCATGCCGCACATCGATGACCTCATCGCGGCCAAGCCGTGTGCGGTATGGCTGCAAAGCGGCATCCGCCATGACGGTTTCGCCGATGCGCTGCGCGATGCCGGCATCGACATGGTGCAGGACCAGTGCCTGATGGTCGAGCACCGGCGCTGGCAGAGCGCGCGCGGCTGAATCGCGGCAGCCCGCGGTGATCGCGCCTTCAGTACGCGCCTACAGTTGCGACTTCAACGGCTGGATGAAGCGTTCTGCGAACTTCTCCTGCCACGGCCGGTGCTTCCACATCTCGTACGTGTACTGCTTGGTCGGCTGCAGGTCCTGTTCGAAGACCTGGGTCATGTGGTTCGCAAAATCCGGGTCGTACACATTCAGGCTGGCCTCGTCGTTGAGCTGGAACGAACGCAGGTCGAAGTTGGTCGAGCCCACGGACACCATGTGGTGGTCGGCGATCAGCATCTTGTTGTGGAACATCGTCGGCTCGTATTCGTACATCTCCACGCCGGCGAGCAGCAGCGGCCCCCAGCCGGACTTGGATGCCAGCCGCGCGGCGTCGGAATCGGTGTTCTTGCCCGGCATCAGGATGCGGATCCTGACGCCGCGATGACGCGCGGAGATCAGGGCCTTGGTAAGCAGCTCGTCCGGGATGAAGTAGGCCGCGGCCAGGTCGATCGAATGCTCGGCGGCGGCGATCACCATCAGGTACATCAGGTGCATGCTTTCGCTGCCGCCCGCGGGCGCGCTGATGAACATGTGCGAGTCCATCGTACCCACCGGTTGCAGCGGCGGGAAATAGTCGGCGCCGTTGAGCACTTCGCCACTGGTCTTGATCCAGTTGTCGTTGAACGCAGACTGGATCTGCGCCACCGCAGGCCCCTCGATGCGGAAATGCATGTCGCGCCAGTGGTCGGGATCCTGGCCGTCGCCCTGCCACGGATCGCCGATGCCGACGCCGCCGGTGAAACCGATCCTGCCGTCGATCACCAGCAGCTTGCGGTGGGTGCGGTTGTTGAGCCGGCCGAGGTTGTACCAGTGCAGCGGGCGGTAACGCTGGACATGCACGCCCGCGTCGTTCATCTGCTGCAGCAGGTCGGCCTCCATGCCGACGCTGCCGGCCCAGTCGATGGTGACGTTGACCGTGACCCCGTTGCGCGCGCGCGCGCAGAGCGCATCGGCGAATTTCTTCCCGATTTCGCCGGACCAGTAGATATAGGTCTCGAAGGTGACGGTCTTCTGCGCCGACTGGATCGCCTCCAGCATCGACGGGAAGATCTCCTCGCCGTTTTGCAGGTCGGTGACGGTGTTACCGGGCATGATGGCGGGCCCGAGCAGCACGCCCATCTCGCGCCGGAATTGCGGATCGGCGACGTCGTAGCGATGTTCGATCTTGCGCTCGAGCTTTTTCTCCGGGGTGGAAAAATTCATCGCCAGCACGACGGCCAGCACCGTCAGGATCGCAGTGATGGTGATGGTCCAGATCATGCGTTTGCGGCTCCAGGTGATGGGCACGGGCAACTCCGGGATGGCGCAGTCAAACTACAGGGGATTGGTGGCGGTCGCTTCAGTGAAGCGTGAAGTCAGTGCAACCAGGCCCAAGCGAACAGGCCGAGCATCGCGAACGCAAGCATCAGCTTCAAGGCGACGCCGAAGACGATGCCCAGCCACGTGCCGAAGCCGACCTTGGTGGCCTGGCCCAGCCGTTGCCCATCGAGCGTACGCCCGTGCATCAGTTCGCCGGCGAGCGCACCCACGAATGGCCCGACAAACAGCCCGACCGGACCGAAGACGAGGCCGGCGAAGGTGCCGAGCACCGCGCCGACCAGCGCCATGCGGCTGGCGCCGACGCGTTTGGCGCCGAGCGCGGCAGCCCAGAAGTCGACCCCCAGCGACAGCAGCGTCAGCACTCCGAGCACCACCAGTGTCGTCACGCCGATCTGTTCGAACCCGCCGGCCCAGGCGGCGAGCAGCATGCCGGCGAATACCAGCGGCAATCCCGGCAGCGCCGGTAGCAAGATGCCGGCGAGGCCGACGAGGACCAGCAATCCGGCGATGGCGTAGTACAGAGGTGATCCCGGCATCGAATTGCCTCATTGGGGATGGCAGCGTGCGTGACGAGGCTGCCGCGGAATGCATTCTTGCATTACCCGCGGATCTGTCTTCACGACGGCGGCCACACATCGACCGCCCACCGAAGCGTGCCATCCGCAAATGCATGCGATGTCGCAAAAAGAAAGCCCCGCGCGCGCGGGGCTTTCCTGGTCTTGCGCAAGGATGAAACGATCAACGCAGGTAGGCGCGACCGTTGGAGACGCGGACGTACGACCCTTCGCGGATTCCGCCGAGGTCGGACTGGGTGACCACCGCGGTGCGGCCGTCATTCATGCGCACATAGACGTTGTACGAACCCTGGTTTTGCGAGCGGTTCTGGATGGCGTTGCCGGCCACCGCTCCGGCCACTGCACCGGCGGCGGTCGCGATGTTCTGGTTGCCCTTGCTGCCGCCGGTCTTGTCGGAAATCTCGTGGCCGGCCACGGCGCCGACGATGCCGCCAAGCACGGCGCCGGTAGCATTGGGTACGCCGCTGGTCGTGGTGGATGCGACCTCGATACGGGTCACGGTGCCGCAGTCGTAGCAGGACGTTCTGCTGGATGACGCCGACGGCCCGCCGTAGCCGTAACCCGGGGCGGTGGTGGCGCAACCTGCACCCGCGAGCGCGGCAATCAATGCAGTGGCGCCGATCAGACGAATGTTCATGCGACTCTCCTGGTTGGACCATGGGGGCGGGAGCGCATGCTCCGTAGCCGTGGCCCACTTTAGGTGCGGTCTCGTGAACAGTCGGTCAATCGTCCGGGCTGTGTGCAGCGAGTCCGTTCCCGCGTCAGCACGCGTTCACGTGCGACGCGCCGTCTTCAGTTGCGGAAATCCTCGTGGCAGGCCTTGCAGGCCTCGCCAATGCTGGCGAGCGTGGTGCCGACGCCTGCGCAATTGAGCGGCGGGCTGGACAAGGTGTCATCGAGGGTCGCGCGCAGGTCGCTGGCGTGCTTGACGAAGCGCGCATCGTCGCGCAGGTCGCCGAATGCGGGCTCGATGTCGTTGGCCATCGTCCGCAACGCCTGCAGGTGGGGCAGGGTGTCGGTCGCGGCGCAGCGACTCTGCTCGGTGTTCGCCTTCAGCTGCCCCAGGTGCCAATTCTGTACCTGCATCACGCTCTCGGGGAAATGGTCCTGGCGCGCATCGATCGCGCGCATCGCCATCACCGTGCCGACGATGCCGGCGGCCAGTCCGATCAGGAACAGGAACAGGTACCGCGGAGCGTTGCTGGCCATCGGGCGCACCCTAGGGTTGGACTGCGGCGACGATAGCACGCGTCCCGCCGGCTAGACTTGCGCGAATGGATCGCACGTGGAACGAACGCTTCGTCGGCATCGACCGGCTGTACGGGCGCGGCGCGCTGGCACGTTTTCGCGGCGCCAGGATCGCCGTGGTCGGACTCGGCGGGGTCGGCTCATGGGCGGTGGAAGCGCTGGCGCGCACCGGGATCGGTGATCTCACCTTGATCGATGCCGATGACCTGTGCGTGTCCAACACCAATCGCCAGTTGCCTGCAGTGGCTGGCCAGTACGGCCGCGGCAAGGCCGAGGCGATGGCCGATCGCTGCCGCGCGATCAATCCCGCGATCGCCGTTGAACCGATCGCGGCCTTCCTGACGCCGGCCAACCTGGGTGAATTGCTCGATCGCGATTACGACCTCGTGCTCGATGCCTGCGACAGTTTCCGCGCCAAGGTCGGGGCGATCGCATGGTGCCGGCGCCGCAAGCAGCCGGTCATCACGGTCGGCTCCGCGGGTGGCCGCACCGATCCTACCCAGGTGCGGGTACGCGATCTCTCCCGCACCGAGCACGACGCGATGCTGTCGCTGATCCGCAAGAAGCTCCGCGGCGAATTCAACTTCCCGAAGAATGCCGAGCGTTATTTCGGCGTGCCGGCGGTGTATTCGCTGGAAAACGTGAAGTATCCGCAGGCTGATGGCAGCGTCTGCGGCTTGCGGCCACAGCTGGGCAAGGATGCCGCGCTCAAGCTCGATTGTGGCGCCGGACTTGGCGCGGCGACGCACGTCACCGGCGCATTCGCGTTTGCCACCGTGGGCAAGGCGCTGGAGATGTTGCTGAAGCCCAAGCGCGCTTCATAGGCCAGGAAGGCCGAACAGGCGTTCTGCATTTCGGGTCGTCGCCCCGGCAATCGCTTGCGGATCCTCGTCGCGCAGTTCCGCGATCGACTGCAGCACGGTCGCGAGCCGCGCAGGTTCGTTGCGCTGGCCGCGGATCCCGGCATCCGGCTGGTCGGGCGCATCGGTTTCCAGCAGCAGGTTTTCGAGCGGCATCGTTGCCGCAAGCTTGCGCAGGCGGTTGGCGTGCCCATAGGTCACCGGCCCGCCGAGCCCGACCAGGAAATCGAGTTGCCACAGTTGTCGCGCCTGCTCGGCGCTGCCGGAGAAGCTGTGCACCACGCCGCGCAAACGGCCGACGCGCCTGATCGCGGCGATCACCGCATCGACCGCGCGTCGCGCATGGACGATGACCGGCAGCTCGAATTCGCGCGCCAGCGCCAGCTGTCCGTCGAAATAACGATGCTGCGCGTCGGTATCCAGGCCGTCGACAAAGAAATCCAGTCCGCATTCGCCAACGGCGACGGGACGTTCGCGCTCGATCCAGCCGCGCAGGTCATCCAGATGTTCCGCCCGATGCGATTCGAGGTACATCGGATGCAGGCCATAGGCGGGGAACAACCCCGGGTCGTCGGCGCAGACTTCGCGCAGCTTCGACCAGCCCGCGGCATCGACGGCTGGCACGACCTGTCGCTTCACTCCCGCGGCACGCGCGCGTTCGATCACCGCGGCGCGATCGCGGTCGAATTCGGCCGCATCCAGATGGCAGTGGCTGTCAATCAGCATTGTGTCGACCAGCATCGTTCAGCGTGGCATGTCGACCGGATTGGGCGACTTGCGCGTCTTCCAGTTGGCCAGCAGCAGCGTGCCCAGGCCGAGCAGCAATTCGTCGGCGAACGGGATGAAATCGGGAACCACCACATCGGCCAGGAACAGGCCTGCGGCAATCAGGAACAGGCGCGGGTAACTCAGTCGGCCGAACCAGCGTAGCAGCGGTGCGAGCAGGGGATTGGCCATCGAAGGCTCCGGGCGAAATGAACGCCACGAACGCTAACATGGCGCAATCCCGGCCGCGGCTCACAGTTTTCTGAAGGCGAGGCAGGCTGATTGGGCGTTGTTCAGGTAACTGATGGTGCAATCGCTCCGGTCACACAAGTGCGGGTCCACCCGCCACAGGAGCCACCATGAAGAACAACACCCTTGCGATTGCCCTTGCCTCGTTGCTGGTCGGTGGCGTGGCCGTGGCTGCGTTCCAGAACAGCCGCGACAACCGCACCAGTTTCACCACCGGTACCGATGCCAGCCTTGCCGCTGGCGACGTGCGTGCCGAGGATGGCGCCATCCCCGACAGTGGCCGCGTCGAGTACGCGCAGGTCGTCAACGTCGATCCGATCACCGAGAAGCAGCAGCTCTACGCCCAGGTGATCGGCAGCGAGCCCGTGCGTGAGACCAGCACCACCTCCACCCCGCGCGAAGTCTGCAACGACGTCGTGGTGCAGGAGCGGATGCCCGAGCGCGACGGCAATGTCGGCGGCACCGTGGCCGGTGCGATCATCGGCGGCCTTGTCGGTAACCAGGTCGGCGGCGGCAAGGGCCGTCAGCTAGCCACCGTGGCCGGTGCGGTTGGCGGCGGCTTTGCCGGTCGCGAGGTCGACCGTCGCCATGTCGGCGGCCAGGTCGTCAATCGCACCGAGCGCCAGTGCCACACCACCTCGTCGACGTCGAAGTCCTCGCGCGTGGTCGCCTACAACGTGACCTACCGCAACCCGGATGGCACCACCGGCACCATGCGCACCGGCAGCAAGCCGGGCAGCCGGATCGCGCTGGGCAGCGAGGACAAGACGATCGCCTATGACGTCACCTATCGCTACGACGGCCAGGAGCGGACGGTCCGCATGGACGACAAGCCTGGCGAGAAGTTGCCGGTGATCGATGGCCAGGTCGTGACCCAGGTCGCGGCGGTCGACGCTGACGGCAGCACGCGCCAGTAATCCCGAAGTCGTGGATAACCGACGGGGCCGGAGCAATCCGGCCCCGTTTGTTCCTGGGATACGCCGCGGGGTGCCGCACCGCAGCACGGCCCGATACAATGGCGGTTTCCTGCCCATCGAACCCCGCCATGGCCTTGCCCCCCTACGATCTCTACGACGTCCGCTCCCTGCTTTCCGAGGAGGAGCGTGCGGTGCAGGACACAGTGGCGCGCTTCACCGATGAGCGCGTCCTGCCGATCATCGGCGACGCCTTCGACCAGGGCCGCTTCCCGAAGGAATTGATCCCCGAGATCGCCGCGCTCGGCCTGCTGGGTTCGTCGCTTCCGGAACAGTACGGCGGCCACGGCCTCAACGCCGTCAGCTACGGCCTGATCTGCCAGGAGCTCGAGCGCGGCGACAGCGGCATCCGCAGCTTCGTCTCGGTGCAGTCGTCGCTGTGCATGTATCCGATCTACGCCTACGGCAGCGAGGAACAGCGCATGCGCTGGCTGCCGGACATGGCCGCGGGCAAGGTCATCGGCTGCTTCGGCCTGACCGAGCCACACGGTGGTTCCGACCCGGCCAACATGAAGACCAGCGCTCGCAAGGATGGGGCGGACTGGATTCTCAACGGCTCCAAGATGTGGATCACCAACGGCAACCTCGCCGATATCGCCATCGTCTGGGCGCAGACCGACGAGGGCATCCAGGGCTTCGTGCTAGAGAAGGGCATGGCCGGTTTCGCCGCGCAGGAGATCAAGCACAAGATGAGCCTGCGTGCGTCGGTGACCTCGTCGCTGTTCTTCGACAATGTGCGCGTGCCGGAAGCCAACCGCCTGCCGAACGTGAAAGGCCTCAAGGGCCCGCTCGGTTGCCTGACACAGGCCCGCTACGGCATCACCTGGGGCCCGATCGGCGCGGCGATCGCCTGCCTCCACGAGGCGCTGAACTATTCCAGGGAACGGATCCTGTTCGAGCGCCCGGTGGCGGCGACGCAAAGCGCGCAGATCAAGCTGGCCGAGATGGCGCGCCGGATCACGCTGGCGCAGCTGCTGGTCGTCCAGCTCGGCCGCCTCAAGGATGCCGGCAAGATGGCGCCGGCGCAGGTATCGCTGGCGAAGTGGAACAACTGCCGCATGGCGATCGACATCGCCCGCGAATGCCGCGACCTGCTCGGTGCCGCCGGCATCACCACCGAACACGCTGCGATCCGCCACGCGCTCAACCTCGAGTCCGTGATCACTTACGAAGGCACCGAAACCGTGCACCAGCTGGTGATCGGCCGCGAGCTGACCGGCATCAGCGCGTTCTGATTTTTGCTCGTCATCCCCGCGAAAGCGGGGATCCAGCGACTTGGCTGTTGCCATCGCGATTGGTTTTGAATCAAGACACTGGATTATTCGCTTTGCTCACCCTCCGGGTCGTCCTCCGGACGATCTGCGCTACGCTTGTCCCGCCTTCGCGGGAATGACGACTCAGCAAGGCGGGAGTCATGCACGTCCCCAGCACCCAGATCGAAACCGACCGCCTGATCCTGCGCGTGCAGCGCGCCGAGGATTTCGACGAATACGCCGAACTCCTTGCCGATGAGGACGCCTGCCGCTACATCGGCGGCCACATGCCGCGCGCGGTGGCGTGGCGCAAGTTCCTGCAGATGCCGGGCGCGTGGATGATCCAAGGCTTCGGCATGTTCTCGGTGATCGAGAGGGCGAGCGGGCGCTGGATCGGGCAGATGGGGCCGTGGCAGCCGGAAGGCTGGCCGGGCACGGAAGTGGGCTGGGCCTTCAAGCGTTCGGCCTGGGGTCAGGGTTATGCGACCGAGTCCGCCATCGCCGCGATCGACTGGGCCTTCGACCATCTCGGCTGGGACGACGTGATCCACTCGATCCATCCCGACAATCGCGCCTCGCAAGCCCTGGCCGAACGCCTGGGCTCGCGCAATCGCGGACCGGGGCAGTTGCCGGCACCGTTCGAGGATGCGCCGATCGATATCTGGGGCCAGACCTGCGCCGAATGGCGCGCGCCTCGCGCAGGGAGAGTCTGATGCTCACCGTTTATGGCTTCTCGACCTCGGGCAACTGCCACAAGCTGCGGCTGTTGCTGCAACAGCTCGGGCGCGAATACCGCTGGATCGAGGTGGACATCGTCATCGGTGGAACCCGCACGCCGGAATATCTCGCGAAGAATCCCAACGGCAAGGTGCCGATGCTCGAACTCGACGACGGCCGCACCATGGTCGAGTCGAACGCGATCCTGTGCTGGTTGGCCGAGGGCACGCCGTACCTGCCAGGCGATGTCTGGCAGCGCGCGCAGGCGCTGAGCTGGATGTTCTTCGAGCAGTACAGCCACGAACCGTATATCGCCGTCGCGCGTTTCATCCGCGGCTGGACGCCGGCCGATTCGCCGCGTCGGGCGGACCTGCCGAGACTGCGCGAACGCGGCCATCAGGCGCTGGCGGTGATGGAACGGCACCTGTCGGCGCATTCCTGGTTTACCGGCAGCGACTACGGCATCGCCGACATCGCCCTGTTCGCATACACCGATCTGGCAGCGGACGGCGGTTTCGACCTGATGCCGTATCCCGCGATCCGCGACTGGCTGGCGCGCGTGCGCGCGACGCCCGGCTTCGTGCCGATGCCGGCGCCGGCTGCCGAGGCCGCTGCCCGTATCGCGTTGCCCGACTAATTCCCTATGTCCCTTCGCTGTCATTCCGAGCGCAGCGAGGACTCTGCTTGTGAAGCAGATCCCTCAGTGTGTTCGAGATGAAATCCGCAAGAACCAAATGCCATGACCGCGATCCAAAACCCGATCCCCGCCCGCATGAAGGGCGTCAACCGCGCCGAAATCTGCGACGTCAACTTCCAGGAATTCGTGCGCGACTGGAGCGGATGCGTCGATGCGAAGCCGTCGCCTGGCGAGGCGATCCTCGATGGCAGCGCGCTCGACGCATGTGGCTTCCGTGAGTTGTTCGAGTCGCAGCTGATCAGCCGCCACCTGGACTTGATGGCGCGGGTGCTGCGCGTGCAGAACAAGGTCTTCTACACGATCGGTTCCAGCGGCCACGAGGGCAACGCGATGATCGCGCGGCTGACGCGCCACACCGATCCGGCATTCATGCATTACCGCAGCGGCGGCTTCATGGCCGAGCGCTTCCGCAAGCTGCCGGGCATGGATCCGATCATGGATTCGGCACTATCGTTCGCGGCAAGCAAGGACGATCCCGCGTCCGGCGGTCGCCACAAGGTCTGGGGCAGCAAACCGCTCTGGGTGTTGCCGCAGACCTCGACCATCGCCTCGCACCTACCCAAGGCGCTGGGCACCGCGGTCGCGATCGAGCAGGGCCGCCGCATCGGCCATGGATTGCCGATCCCGGACGACAGCATCGCGATCTGTTCGTTCGGCGATGCGTCGAGCAACCACGCCACGGCGCAGACCGCGTTCAACGCAGCAGGTTGGACCGCGTACCAGAAACTGCCGGCGCCCGTCTTGTTCGTGTGCGAGGACAACGGCATCGGCATCTCGGTGAAGACCCCGAGCGGCTGGGTCGCGCGGAACTTCGCCCAGCGCGCCGACCTCGACTACTTCTACGCCGACGGCCTCGACCTGGCTGAAGGCTACGGCCAGGTGCGGGCCGCGGTCGAACATTGCCGCCGCACCCGCCGACCGACCTTCCTGCACCTGCGCACCACCCGGATCATGGGCCACGCCGGCACCGACTTCGAGATCGAATGGCGCTCGATCGAGGAGCTGTGCGCGGTCGAGGCCAGCGATCCGCTGTTGCGCAGCGCCGCGATCGCGCTCGGATCCGGGCTGATGTCGAAGGACGAGATCCACGCACTGTACGAGGACACGCGCCGCAAGTGTTTCGCCGCCGCTGAAGACGCGGACAGCCGTCCGCGGCTGAGCTCGCTTGCCGACGTGATGGCACCGCTGGCCCCGTACACCCCGGACAAGGTCCAGGCCGAGGCAACGCGCTTCGACCATGCGGACAAGCGCGCGACGGTATTCGGCGGCGAGGCGAAGCTGCCGGAGAAACAGGCGCCCAGGCACCTCGCGATCCAGATCAACAACGCGCTGCACGACCTGTTCGCGAAGTATACGGAAGCACTGCTGTTCGGCGAGGACGTGGCGCAGAAGGGCGGCGTGTATACTGTCACCAGGGGCCTGCACAAGGCGTTCGGCAACAAGCGCGTGTTCAATACGCTGCTGGACGAGACCATCATCCTCGGCTTGGCGCAGGGCTACGCCAACATGGGGATGCTGCCATTCCCGGAAATCCAGTACCTGGCGTATTTCCACAACGCCTGCGACCAGATCCGCGGCGAGGCGGCGAGCCTGCAGTTCTTCAGCAACGGCCAGTATCGCAACCCGATGGTGCTGCGGATCGCCTCGCTCGGTTACCAGCGCGGCTTCGGCGGCCATTTCCACAACGACAACTCGATCACCGCGTTGCGCGACATCCCCGGCCTCGTCGTTGGCTGCCCGTCGCGCGGAGACGATGCCACGATGATGCTGCGCACGCTGGCCGCGCTGGCCAAGGTCGATGGCCGCGTCTGCGCCTTCCTCGAACCGATCGCCTTGTACATGGCCAAGGATCTGTACGAAGCGGGCGATGGTGGCTGGCTGACCGCGTATCCGGCGCCGGATCAGGCGCTGGTCCTTGGCGAGGAGCGTGTCTACAACCCGGAAGCCAGGGACTGCGTGATCTTCAGCTTCGGCAACGGCGTGCCGATGAGCCTGCGCGCCGCGCGCGGGATCGAACGCAAGCATGGCTGGAAAGTGCGCGTGGTCGACCTGCGTTGGCTGGTACCGCTCAACGAGGCCGCGATCGCCAGGCATGCTCGAGAGTGCGAGCGCATCCTCGTGGTCGACGAAGGCCGCCATAGCGCCGGTGTGGGCGAGGGCATGATCACCGCGATCACCGAAGCCGGATTCGGTGCGAAACCGCTCAAGCGCATCGTTGGTGCCGATACGTTCACCCCGCTGGCGGGCGCCGCCTTCCTGGTGATTCCGTCGGAGGAAGAGATTGTCGCCGCGGCAGACGCGCTCAAGTAGGAACTTTCGTCGCTCCCCCAGGGGCTGGTTCCAGCGTCATGAAAGGGTCACGGCTAAGTCGCTCCCGCAGTCAGCGCGCGAGGCCGCCGAGCAGCGGCCGTTCGCACAAGGCAATGCCATCGGCAGAGAGCGGCGCATCGTCGCGTTCCAGCGGCAGCACCGCCAGCGCAGGATGTCCTTCTACGCCCGGCGCCGAGCTGACCACGGTGCCGAGCGCGTATTCGCCGGCACGTACTTCGCTGCCGACGGCAACCGCCGCATCGGCTGTGAACAAGGCCAGCCCACGCTTTGCCTGCCCGAGGAAATGCGTGCGCGCGACGATTTCCTGGCCGGGATAGCAGCCCTTCTTGACGCTGTAGGCACGCAGGCGGTCCAGTGACAATTGCTGCGGCGTCCACCGGTCGGCTTGCGATGCAGGCAGCCGAGGCAGGCCGTGCGCGAGGTCGGACGCCGTCCAGCGCAGGACATCGGCGGAGAGGTTGGCGCTTTCGGTGGAATGGCGGACTTCATTCCGCGCCTCGATGTACAGCGTGCGCGCGCCGCCATCGCCGCTGAAATCAAGCTCGACGCTTTCCGCGTCGACCATCAACCGCTGATGGATCCCGGCGCCGCGGGCATGCGCCGGAGCGACGAAGGCGCCCGAGACCTCACAATCTTTGCGCAGCGCGATCGCGACCTTGCTGCGAAACACGAAGCGCTGCAGCTTGGCCGCCAGATCCGACGGATCGACGTCGGGTAACAACAACCACAAGGTTTCCACATCCAGCTTCAGCAGCGCGAACAAGGCGATCACGCGTCCTTTCGGCGCCAGCCAGCCGTTCCACTGCCAATGCCCGGCGGGCAGGGCGGTGACGTCGTTCATGAACTGCGCATGCGCGAACGTCGTCGCATCCCGGCCCCCCAGGGCCAGGACACGATGATCGGGCAGGGCAAAGGGACCTTCGTCCGCAGATGGCGGGTTGTCGCGCATGGGAGCGGGATTTACACTTCGATGGTGACGAGACCCATGATGATAGGCGAAACCCGCTCCCACCCAGCCTCCGCACCCGAGTCGACGCCGCAAGTCGTTGCCGACGCGGAGTCGGTATCGACAGCGCCGGCGGTGAAGGAAATCGGTGGCCGCGACGGCCTCGATCCGACCCGCTATGGTGACTGGGAAAAGAACGGCCGCTGCATCGATTTCTGATCCGCTGCGGCGCCCGCGCCGCCTCAACCGCAAGGACGAGCCGCCCCGATGGCGATCCGCGAACGTCCCCTGTCACCGCATCTGCAGGTGTATCGCTGGCAGATCACGATGACGATGTCGATCCTGCACCGTGTCAGCGGCGTCATCCTAACCGTCGGCGCGTTCGCCCTGGCCTGGTGGTTGCTGGCCGTGGCCTCGGGCGGTGACAACTACGCCCGCGCCGAGGCCTGCCTGGCGTCGCCGTTCGGCAAGTTCATCCTGTTCGGCTTCTCGCTGGCACTGGTCTACCACCTGCTCAACGGCATCCGGCACCTGTTGTGGGACGCGGGCTGGGGCTTCGAGATTCCCGATATCTATCGTTCCGGCTGGACGGTCGCGGTGCTGACCGTGGTGCTGACCGCGGCGATCTGGTTCGTAGCCCTTGGAGGTGGCGCATGAGCAACATCGGAACCGGTGGTGCGCCCGCTCCAGAGGATTTGCGCACGCCGCTGGCGCGAGCCCGCGGTCTTGGCTCGGCCAAGTCGGGCACCGGACATTTCTGGTGGCAGCGCGTCACAGCGGTATTTCTCGTCCCGCTGGTCGCCTGGCTGCTGGGGATGCTGGTGTCTCTGGTCGGCGCGGACCTTGCGACGGTACAGACGACGATCGCGAAACCGTGGAATGCGATCGCGCTGGCGCTGTTCGCGCTGATGCTGTTCTGGCACGCCAAGCTCGGCATCCAGGTGGTGATCGAGGACTACGTGCACCACCGTGCGGTCGAGATCACCCTGCAGCTGCTCGTCACCCTGGCCTGCGTGGTCGGCGCATTCGCGTCGCTGTATGCGATCGCGCGCATTGCACTACTGGTCTGAGCCGATGACCAACGCCTACAAGCCAGACGCTTATAAAATCATCGAACACAAGTACGACATGGTCGTGGTTGGCGCCGGCGGCGCCGGCCTGCGCGCCACCTTCGGCCTCGCCCAGAAGGGCCTGAGCACCGCCTGCATCACCAAGGTGTTCCCGACCCGCTCGCATACGGTCGCGGCGCAGGGCGGCATTTCCGCCGCGCTAGGGGGCAGTTGCGCCACGCAAGCGCCGCGCGACTCCCCGCACGGCACGCTGGGCCTTCTGGATCGGCAGGTCGCGCATGGGCACGTCGTACAGGCG
>JBDSFV010000051.1:0-7662 GCA_039919355.1 Luteimonas sp.
CGGCGCGTATTCCTCGCCGACGTTGAAATCGTAGGGGCCCGACAGCCCGATCACGCCGGCCAGCTGCATCGGCTTGAGGCCGCGCGTCGAGAGGTAACGTGCATCGGTACCGAGCAGCCCGGCGATCTGTGCACCGGCGGAATGGCCGGCGATGAACAGCCGCTGCGGATCCCCGCCGTATTCGTCGGCATGTGCGTGCACCCAAGCCACTGCGTCGGCAGCGTCGTCCATGAACGCGGGAAAGCCGGCGGCAGGAAAAGTGCGGTAGTCGGCGACGATCGCCAGGATGCCATTCTCCGCAAGACGATGGCCGACGAAGCGGTACTGCTCGCGGCTGCCCCGCTTCCAGTTGCCGCCGTGGAAGAACACCACCGTCGGCGCGTTGCGCGCATCGCCGTTGCCGCGTGGTCGGTAGATATCCAGCGCCAGACCGCGATCGCGTGCGTAGACGACGCTGGCGTCCGCTGGTGGCAGGCCGCGATTGACGAATCCGAAGAAGGCGCGTCCGCAGCCGCTGGACAGCAGCGCGATGACGGCCAGCACGGGAGCGAGGATCTGGCGACGGGATTTCATGGACACACGGTGCAGTGGCGGAAGTGAGCATGGCGTGGCTGCCGCGAGCAGCTACGATGCCGCCATGGATACGAGTCCGACCCGGCGCCTGGATGCATTGCTGCACGAGGCGCGTTCACGGATCGATGCCGCCGATGCCGAATGGCTGCTGGCGCATGCGCTCGGCCAACCACGCGCGTGGCTGTATGCGCACGGCAGTGATGCTGTCGATGCAGCGCTGCGCGAACGTTTCGGGACACTGGTCGCGCGCCGTGCGGCTGGCGAGCCGGTGTCCTATCTGACCGGCCGGCGCGGGTTCTGGACGTTCGACCTGCGGGTCACACCGGACACGCTGATCCCGCGTCCGGAAACCGAATTGCTGGTGGAACTGGCATTGGCGCGCCTGCCGCAGGATCGCGACGTGCGCCTCGCCGACCTCGGCACCGGCAGCGGCGCGATCGCGCTGGCGCTGGGGGGCGAACGTCCGCGCGCACAGGTTGTCGCCACCGACGCCAGCGCTGCTGCGCTTGCGGTCGCGCGTGGCAACGCCCAGACGCTCGGCATCGGCAATGTCGAATTCCGCCACGGCGATTGGCTGGCACCGCTCGTCGGCGAACACTTCGACCTGATCGCCAGCAATCCGCCCTACATTGCAGCCGGCGATCCGCACCTGCGCGAGGGCGACCTGCGATTCGAGCCCGGCAGCGCGCTGGCCTCGGGTAGCGACGGACTGGACGCGATCCGCGTGATTGTCCGTGATGCGCAGGCGCATCTTGTTCATGACGGCTGGCTGCTGCTGGAGCACGGGCTGGAGCACGGCGCCGGGGTGCGCGCGTTGCTGCAGGCCGCGGATTTCAAGGACATCATGACCGAGCGTGACCTCGAAGACCGCGACCGCGTCACGCTCGGGCGCTACGGATGAGTCTTGCTCGTCATTCCCCCTACGCGGGAATGACGGCCTTGCTACACAACGTCCGACCTTCATTTACGGCGGCGCTACACTGTTCCGCATCGCACAGAAGGATGCCGACATGCGCACGCTGTATTCCGAGATCGAACCGTTCGACACCGGCACGCTCGCGGTCGACGGCCGTCACGTGCTGTATTACGAGCAGTGCGGCAATCCGCAAGGAAAGCCGGTCGTCATGTTGCACGGCGGTCCCGGTGCCGGCTGTAGCGCCAAGATGCGCCGTTTCCACGATCCGGCGAAGTACTGCATCGTCCTGTTCGACCAGCGCGGCAGTGGCCGTTCCACGCCGCATGCGGATCTCGTCGGCAACACCACCTGGGACCTGGTCGCCGATACCGAGCAGCTGCGCCAGAAGCTCGCCATCGACAGGTGGCAGGTGTTCGGCGGCAGCTGGGGTTCGACCCTGGCGCTGGCCTATGCCGAAACCCATCCGCAGCGCGTGACCGAACTGGTGTTGCGCGGCATCTTCATGCTGCGGCGCTGGGAGCTGGAGTGGTTCTACCAGGAAGGTGCCTCGCGGCTGTTCCCGGACGCGTGGGAGCACTACGTCAATGCAATCCCGGAAGGCGAACGCCACGACCTGATAAGCGCTTTCCATCGGCGCCTGACTTCCGACGACGAAGCCACGCGTCTCGCCGCCGCGCGCGCATGGAGCGTGTGGGAAGGCGCGACCAGCTTCCTGCGGATGGATCCGGATTTCGTCAGCAGCCACGAGAATGCCGCGTTCGCGCTGGCATTCGCGCGGATCGAGAACCACTACTTCGTCAACGGCGGCTTCTTCGAGGTCGAGGACCAATTGCTGCGCGACGCGCACCTGATCAAGGACATCCCCGGGGTGATCGTGCACGGCCGCTACGACGTGGTCTGCCCGATCGCCAGTGCCTGGGACCTGCACAAGGCATGGCCGAAGGCCGAACTGATGATCTCGCCGACTTCGGGGCATTCGGCATTCGAGGACGAGAACATCGACGCGCTGGTGCGCGCGACCGACGGGTTTGCTGGTTGATCCGTAGGGCGGGTCTTGACCCGCCGAATCCGCACGCACCGCCATGGCGGGTCAAGACCCGCCCTACCTCAAATCCGTTATTTTGGTGGCCGGGGTACCATCCGGATTGCGTTCGATCATCCACAACCCGGCCCACAGCTTGAGGTCGACTTCGAAGCCTTCCCGCGATTTCCGCACCAGCCAGGCCGGTGCCTCGGCACGCGGCACGGCATGCACGGTGATGTCCTCGCCGCCGACGCCACCACCGTCGCCGACGCGGGTCAGGTCGGTGGCGCGGACGAAGGCGATACGCTCGCTGCTCATGCCCGATGAGGTCGGGCCAATCAGCAGCACTTCGATGTTGCCGGCCTGCCAGCCGGTTTCCTCGATCAGTTCGCGGCGCGCGGCGTCTTCCAGCGTGTCGTGGGCGTGGTCGTCGCCGACCAGGCCCGCAGGCATCTCGATCGTCCTTGCGCCGAGCGGGACGCGGTACT
Source organism: Luteimonas sp. (assembly GCA_039919355.1). Taxonomy (GTDB): domain Bacteria; phylum Pseudomonadota; class Gammaproteobacteria; order Xanthomonadales; family Xanthomonadaceae; genus Cognatiluteimonas. Next base: position 3,002 of record JBDSFV010000051.1, read on the forward strand.
GCTCGACGAACAGCACGTGGTCGTCCGGGGTGACCGCGATGATGATCACGGCCATGCCCTTGCCGTGGGTGCGCTCGGCGTATTCCCAGTGGCCGAGCACCACCATGCGCAGGTACTTGCCCTCGTAGACGATGCTTGGCTCGGTCATGGCGCCTCCTTGCAGCGATGTCAGCCGTGGCCGACGGCAGGTTCGGTCAGGAACGGGTGTCAGGCGGGCACGAACTCGAGTCCGGCGGCCGCATGCAGGCGGCGGCGCGTCAGCGGGCCGAAGCCCAGCACCTGGCACAGCGCGAGCAGGGTCGCGGCATCGGCGGCGGTACGGCTGAAATCCCGCGCGCCGTCGAGCGGTGCATCGAGTGCGATTGTCGACAGCTGCCGGCACAGCAGCGCCTGTTCGCGGTGCGCGCGCAATTTCGCAGCCGCCTGTGCGGCACCTCGAAAGCGCAGGTAGGGCACCTCGTCGATGCGTGCGAGCAGCGCGTCGAGGCTGCCGAAATGCGCGAGCAGCACCACCGCGGTCTTGGCGCCGATGCCGGGCACGCCGGGAATGTTGTCGACGGCGTCGCCGCACAGTGCCAGGTAGTCGGCGACCTGGTGCGCGTGGACGCCGTGCCGCGCCTTGACGCCGGTGGCGCCCCAGCGCTGGCCGCGGGCGAAATCCCATTGCTCGTCGAAGACGTCGAGCAATTGCGACAGATCCTTGTCGGCGGAGACGATCACGCCACGATGCCCCTGCGCGCGCGCCGCATGCAGTGCGCTGCCGATCAGGTCGTCGGCCTCGTATTCGCGATGCGCCAGCACCACCAGTCCGAGCGCGAGGCACAATGCCTTGCACTGCCCGAACTGGCGCTTGAGTTCCTCCGGCGCGGGCTCGCGGTTGGCCTTGTAGGCCGGATACAGCGTGTTGCGGAAGCAGCTGTCGAGCGCTTCGTCGAAGGCGACCGCAATGTGCTGCGGGCGTTCGCGTTCCAGCAGTTCCAGCAGGAAGCGGGCAAAGCCGTGCACGGCGTTGGTCGGCCAGCCGTCGGCGCCGCGGAACTCGTCGGGCATCGAGTGCCAGGCGCGGAACACGTACAGGCTCGCATCGACGAGGTACAGCGCGGGGCGAGTGGCGTGGCTGCCGTCGCTCATGCCTGTCCTGAGCCTGGTCGAGGGGCCTGTCCCGGGCCTTGCCGAAGGGCCGGCGTCCAGTCACTGAGCAGTTCGCGCGGATCGGGGCGGTCGCGCTCGGGTGCATCGAGTTTCGGCGTGCCGATGTGGATGAAGCCGACGATCTTCTCATCATCGCCGAGGCCAAGCAGATGCAGGATCGCTGCATCGTAGGCCGGCCAGCCGGTCAGCCATTGCGCGCCGAATCCGGAGGCTTGCGCGGCTTGCAGCAGCGCGAAGCAGACACACGAGGCGGACGAAAAACGCTCGGACTCGGGAATCTTCTCGTCCGGCCCAAGCCGCGCGATCACCGCGACGATCACCGGCGCATGGGCGAAGCGATGGCGATCCTTGTCGATCACTGCGTCACTGGCATCCGGATTACGTTCCCGCGCGCGTGTCGCCAGTGCTTCGCCGAGCACGAGGCGCGCGTCGCCGCTGATCCTAAGGAAGCGGAATGGCACCCGCTTGCCGTGGTCCGGCACTCGCACCGCAGAGTGCAGCATGCGCAGCAGCATGGCTTCGTCGGGACCAGGCGCGGCCAGTTGTTTCGACGGCACTGAGCGGCGGGTGTCGAGGCGGGCGAGGGGATCGCTCATCGGCGAACCGGGAGTGAGAGTGTCATCACAGAATCCGAAGCAGGCAGTGGACGCCGCCCATGGTGCCACTATGCTCCGACCCAGTAGCGATCCGGCGCCCCCGCGCCGGCGTGGGGGTCCATCCTTGTCCACCCATTCTTCCGGCTTGGCACGCGTGGCCGCTTCCGATCCGGTGCGGTTGCTCGATGAACTCAAGCGGATCGCGGTCGAGCAACTCGGCGCGGTGCCTGGCGGGTTGTACCGGCCGATCGAGGACCAGCTGCACGAAAGCCTGCGCGTCGGCAGCGGCCATGCCCAGCGCAAGGACTTGATGACGGTGCTGGCGCTGCGCCAGCGCGGTTCCGGTCACGTGATGCGCTACCGCGCGCTGATCGCGCGCAGCTTCGACGATTTCCGCGGCCGCGTTTTCGCCGCGCGCACGGACCTGCCCTTGGGCCTGGTGCGCGAGAACGAACTGCACTTCCACCTGGCCGGGCAACACCTGGCCGAATCGATCGGCCGTCGCTACCAGCGACCGCTGGAGATGCTGGACCTGCGCTTCGAGGCGCTGGGGGCGGCGCTTGGTGCGCCGGCGACGAGCAATCCGGTCGGCGCGGCGCGGCTGGCTGGCGCCTTCCTGCAGACCTTCCATGACGCCGACATCTCCGAGACCCTGCAGCCGCTGCTGTTCCGCCAATACGAGCAGGAGCTGGCGAAGGTGCTCGGCGAACTTTACGGGCGCCTCAATACCCAGCTCGCCGCCAACGGATTCCATGCCGACCCGTGTCGCGACGCGGCGCTGAACGTCGCGCAGGCATCTGCGCCCATGCTGGTATCGGCTCCGGCTCCGGTAACGGAAGCGGTTGAGCTTTCCACCGGTACGCCGTCGCAGGCCGCGGCCAGCGCCGGCATCGACGTGTTCCGGATTTCGGCCGAGGCGCGGGTGCGGCACCAGCGCCTGCGCGACCTGCTGCACGCTTGGCGCGACGGTTTGCTGTCCAGCCTCGCGGTGCCACCGGAGCAGGCCCCCGACCGTCGCTTCGCAGAACGCCGCGAACTGCGCGTGCAGGAACTGGCCAGCGTGGCGTCGCTGCTGCAGCGCGACAGTGCGCATGCATTCGAGTCGGCGTTCTCCGGCCAGCGCGACTTGCACGAGGCCATTCGCGAGCACCTGCTCGACGGCGCGCGCCGGCTCGGGCTCGATCCCGACCACACCCGCCTCGGCGAGCACGAGGAAGACGCGATCGACCTGGTCGGGTTGATGTTCGAATCGCTGCTCGGTACCCATGCCCTGGCCGGACAGGCGCGGAAGCTGCTCGCGCGACTGGTGATGTCCTATGTCCGTGTTGCGCTGACCGACGAGAACCTGTTCGTGCGTCCGGATCATCCGGCGCGGCGCCTGCTCGACGCGCTGGCGTTGAGCTGCGAGAGCAACGATGGCGCTTCGCCACAGGATCGCGAGTTGCTGCAGCGAGCTGCGGCCATGGTCGAGCGCGTGGTCGCCGAATACAACGAGGATCTGGCGATCTTCGAGTTCGCCGCGAACGAATTGCAGGACCTGTTGCAACAGCAGCAGCGCCGCGCCGAAGTGGTCGAGCGCCGCTCCGCGGAAACCGTGCACGGCCGCGAGCGGTTGCTGCAGGCGCGACTGCAGGCGGCCTCGGTATTGGCGCAGCGCATTTCCGCACGGTCGCTGACACAGACCATCGCCCACTTCCTCGAACGTCATTGGCAGCATCACCTGGTGCAGGTGCTGTTGCGGGAAGGGCAGGGTTCGGATCGTTACGCCCAGGTGCTGGCGCTGGCCGACGACCTGGTTGCGGTGGACGAGGCCGCGGCGCGCGGCGAGGGCGGCAGCGTTGCCGAGCGGGTGCTGGGCCTGCATGCCGGGCTGGTCGAATGCCTGTCGAGCTCCGGGCTCGACGACCAGGTCGCCAGCGAGTGGATGGCGGGACTGGCGCGCACGCTGGGCTTCCCCGATACACCGCGCGAGGTGCAGCCAGTGCCGGCGATGGCGCAACTGGCCGACGACAGCGACGACACCCGCCTGCTACAGGGGGTCGGTGGCAACACCGCACTCGATTTCGATCCCGCGGTCGCCGAACGCGTGGGCGCGCTGCGCCCGGGCAGCTGGATGCGGCTGGCGGATGAAAGCGGCGAGGAAGGTTCAGTCAAGGTCGCGTGGATCAGTCCGCTGACCTCGCGCCTGCTGCTGGTCAACCGTCGCGGCGTGCGCAAGCTGGTGGCTTCGCCGCAACAGCTGGCGGCCCTGGCCAAGGCCGGACGGCTGCTGGCCGACGCCGCCGACCTGCCGTTCGACGAGGCCATGCGCCACGTGCGGCAACGCCTGGGCGAGGTCGCCCAAGCCGCCTGACCTGCACGCGGCCGGCACGCATTACGAGCCTGCCAGCGCCATCCGGGCAGCGCGCGCGGGGCCTTGCAGAAGCAACGCACACTACCCGGATGACGCCGACAGGCCCTAGGATGCGGACAACGACGCGGCGGAGCCGGGCATGGCGGCAAACATTGTCATCGGAATTGCGCGCGAGACCGCGCCGGGCGAACGCCGCGTCGCGCTGACGCCGGAAACCTGCAAGAAACTGATCGCCGCCGGCGCCAGCGTGCGGGTCGAGCGCGGGCTGGGACAGGGCGCACATTTCCCCGACCAGGCCTATGCCGATGCCGGCGCACGACTGGTCGAGGACGTCGATGCCGCCCTCGCCGACGCCGACCTGGTGTTGTGCGTGCAGCCACCGCCGGCCGAAACGATTGCACGCATGAAGCCGGGCGCGACCTTGGTCGGCAGCCTGCAGCTGCAGGCCGACGCCGCCCGCGGTGATGCGATCCGCGCACGCCGGATCCTCGCGTTTCCGCTCGAACGCCTGCCGCGCACCACGCGTGCGCAGGGGATGGACGTGCTCAGCTCGCAGGCGG
>JBDSFV010000052.1:0-5739 GCA_039919355.1 Luteimonas sp.
CATGGCTGCACGATGATCAGCACGCCGATGAACCCCAGGAGCACGGCGGCCCAGCGACGCTTGCGCACGATTTCCCCCAGCCAGATGACGGCGGCGATCGTGACGAACAGCGGCGTTGAATACGACAGCGAGATCGCCTGCGACAGTGGCAGATGGCCAATTGCCCAGAACGCTGCGAGCATCGAGCCGATCCCGATCGCACTGCGCAACAGATAACGCGGCAATTGCCGGGTACGTAACGATGCACCGCCGTGCAACAGGATCGGCAGTAGCGCCAGCAAGCCAAATGCATTGCGGAAGCATGCGATCTCAAACGTGGGAAGCGATTTCGAGGCCAGCCGGATCACCACCGCCATCAAGCCGAAGAACAGCGTGCTGGCGAGCATCAGTGCCGCCGCGCGCGCGAATCGTTGCGATGAATCCGTTACCACGTCGCGCCAATGATGCGGGGTTCGGGCTCAAGCGCAACGCCGAAACGCTCCTGCACTGATGCCGCAATACGTCGCGCCAATGCCAGCAGTTGCTCGCCGGTGGCGTCGCCATGATTGACCAGCACCAGCGCATGCGAGTCCGCGACGCCGGCATCGCCGTCGCGGTGTCCCTTCCAGCCACAGCTGTCGATCAGCCACGCGGCCGACAGTTTTCGCATGCCATGGTCGCGATCGCCCGACGCTGCAGCTGCGTCGTGCAGCATTCCGGCAGGGAAGGGTGCCGCCGGAAACACCGGCAGATGCGGATGCTCGGCCTGCAGCGCCTCGGCCTGCGCCGCCGGCACGATCGGATTCTTGAAGAAGCTGCCGGCGTTGCCGAGCACCGCGGGGTCTGGCAGTTTGCGGCGACGGATCCGGCATACCGCTTCGGCCACCTGCGTGGCCCGCGGTGTTTCGACCTGCATCGCCGCCAGCTCCTCGCGCAGGCCGGCGTAGTCCAGTTTCAATGGTGACGTGCCCGATGCCGGCGTGCGCGACAGCGCGAACTCGACCGCGGTCACCACGTAACGCTCCGGTTCGTGCTTGAACAGGCTGTCGCGGTAGGCGAAGGCGCAGGCGTCGCGATCGAGCCGTCGCAGCTCGCCGCTGGTGCGCTCGAACGCCTCGACCATGTGGATGTGCTCGCTCACCTCGACGCCATAGGCGCCGATGTTCTGGATCGGCGCGGCGCCGACCGTGCCCGGGATCAGCGCCAGGTTTTCCAGGCCGGCGAGACCGTGGCCGAGGGTCCACAACACCAGCGTGTGCCATTCGACGCCGGCGTCGGCGCGCGCGATGACTTCCCGGGTATCGTCCGCGATGATCGCGATGCGTTGTCCGCCCAGCGCCAGCACCGCGCCGTCCGGATCGCCGGCGAACAGCAGGTTGCTGCCGCCGCCGAGCACCAGCACCGGACCGTCGCGCAGCATCGCGTAGCCGAACAGTTCCGGCAGTGTGGCGGGATCGGTGACCTCGATCAGCAGCGGCGCGCGCGCGGCGACGCCGAAGGTGTTGCGCGCGTCCAGCCGCGCGTTCTCGACCAGTCGGTAGGCGCTACTCATGTGGTGGCAGGTTGCCCCGACTCGGGGCTTCCTTGCGCCGGCGCATCGCGTCCACGCATTCGCCGATCAGCGCGGGGCCGCGATAGATCAGCCCGGTGTAGACCTGTACCAGCGATGCGCCGGCCGCCATCTTCTTGGCCGCAGCGGCACCGGACAGGACGCCACCGACGCCGATCAGCGGGATCGTTTCCGGCAGCCGCGTGCGCAGCATCCGCAGCACTGCCGTGGACTTGTCCATCAGCGGCGCACCGGACAGCCCGCCGGTCTCGTGCGCATGCCGATGGTCCTGGACCGCGAGTCGCGACACGGTGGTGTTGGTGGCGATCACGCCGTCGACCTGCAGATCGCCAAGCACGCGAGCGGCGGCATCGATATCGTCGTCGGACAGGTCCGGCGCGACCTTGACCAGCATCGGCACGCGCCTGCCGTGCTGCGCGCCAAGCCGCTCCTGCGCCTCGCGCAGGGTGCCGACCAGCCGTCGCAGCGCCTGCTCCTCCTGCAGCTCGCGCAGGCCGGCGGTGTTGGGCGAGGAGATGTTGACGGTGATGTAGTCGGCCAGTGGATACACGCGCTCCAGGCAGAACAGGTAATCGGACGCGGCCGATTCGTTCGGAGTGTCCTTGTTCCTGCCGATGTTGATGCCGAGCAGGCCCTTGTGCCGCGCACGTTCGACATTGCGCACGAGTGCATCGACGCCGTCGTTGTTGAAGCCGAGCCGGTTGATGATCGCCCGGTACTGCGGCAGCCGGAACATGCGCGGCTTCGGGTTGCCGGCCTGTGGCTTTGGGGTGACCGTGCCGACTTCGACGAAACCGAATCCGAGTGCAAGCAATGCGTCGATGTGCGCGCCGTTCTTGTCGAGCCCGGCGGCCAGGCCGACCGGATTCGGGAATACCAGGCCGAGCGCCTTGGTCGGCAGCGGCTGCGGCCGGCTCGCCAGCAGCGGATTCAGCCCGCTGCGGTACGCAGCTTCCAGCGAGGCCAGCCCGAGCGCGTGCGCGCGCTCGGGATCGAGGCCAAACAGGAACGGTCGGGCGAGGCCGTACATGTCCGGTCAGTGGCTCACAGGTCGAACTTGATGCCCTGCGCCAGCGGCAGCGCGTCGGAGTAGTTGATGGTGTTGGTCTGGCGGCGCATGTAGGCCCGCCACGCATCGGAGCCCGATTCGCGGCCACCGCCGGTTTCCTTTTCGCCGCCGAAGGCCCCACCGATCTCCGCGCCCGAAGTGCCGATATTGACGTTGGCGATGCCGCAGTCGGAACCGGACGCCGACAGGAATGCCTCGGCCGACTTGAGGTTGGTAGTGAAGATCGACGACGACAGTCCTTGCGGCACCGCATTCTGCAGTGCGATCGCCTCGTCCAGCGATTTGAACTTCATCACGTACAGGATCGGCGCGAAGGTTTCGGTCTGCACCACTTCGGCATCGTTCGACAGGCCGGTGATGAGCGCCGGCAGCACGAAGTTGCCCTTGCGATCGTCCAGCGCCTTGCCGCCGCTCTCGACCTTGCCGCCGCTGGCCCTGGCCTTGGCGACTGCGTCCAGGAACGCCTGCACCGCGTCGCGGCTGTTGAGCGGGCCCATCAGGTTGGCCGGATCGGTCGGGTCGCCGATCTTCTTCTCGACCTGCGCGTAGGCGGTGACGAGTTTGGCGAGCACGTCGTCATAGATCTTCTCGTGCACGAACAGGCGGCGCGTGCTGGTGCAGCGCTGGCCCGCGGTGCCGACCGCGCCAAACACGATCGCCGGGATCGCCAGCTTCAGCTCGGCGCTGTCGTCGACGATGATCGCGTTGTTGCCGCCCAGTTCCAGCAGCGAGCGGCCCATGCGCTGTGCCACGCGCTCGCCGACCATGCGCCCGACCATGGTCGAGCCGGTGAAGCTGATCAGCGCGATGCGCCTGTCGTCGACGAACGCCTGCGCCAGTTCGCTGCCAGCGTCGTTGAACAGGAAGAAGATATCGGGGAAGCCGGCCTTGTGCAGCGCGGCGTTGCAGATTTTCAGCGCGGCGATCGCCGACAGCGGCGTTTTCGGCGACGGCTTCCAGATCGAGATGTCGCCGCAGACCGCGGCGACGAACGCATTCCACGCCCACACCGCCACCGGGAAGTTGAACGCCGAGATGATGCCGACGAGGCCCAGCGGTTGCCACTGCTCGTACATGCGGTGACCCGGGCGCTCGGAGTGCATGGTCAGGCCATACAGCTGGCGCGACAGGCCGACGGCGAACTCGCCGATGTCGATCATCTCCTGCACTTCGCCGTCGCCCTCGGGCTTGCTCTTGCCCATCTCCAGTGCGACCAGCGAGCCGAGGTGGTCCTTCTCCGCCCGCAAGGCTTCCGCGCACAGCCGGACCGCCTCGCCGCGGCGCGGGGCGGGGGTCGTGCGCCAGACCTTGAACGCGGCCTGCGCGCGTTCGACGATGGTGTCGTAGTCGTCCTGCGACGAGGCCTGCACCCGCGCCAGCACGCTGCCGTCGGTCGGGTTGACCGGTTCCAGCACGCCGGCGTCGGAGGTCTTCGACCATTCGCCATTGCCCAGGCAGGTGCCCGATTCGGTGCCGGACAGGCCCAGGGCGGTGAGAACGGGGTGGGTCATTGCAGGAAACTCCGGAAAAGGTCGAAACGGAAATCTGGTGAAGCGGCGAGCATCCGGCCGCCGGCCTCTGGCTGCGCCGGTGGCTGCGAATGGGCTCGCGACAGATCCATGGCGGCCCCGGCGCGATTCGAACGCACGACCTGTCCCTTAGGAGGGGACCGCTCTATCCAGCTGAGCTACGGGGCCACAGTGGGGAATTATCGCAGGAACCGCGATCGGCTTGAATCAAAAGCCGGCCCTGCGGGCGAAGGAGCGGGGCTGACGCGGTTGGAAGTCATGCGGTTTGCTGGCATTGCACGAAGAAACGGCCCCGTCCGGGGCCGTTTCTTCTCACCGTATGGGCTATCCCTGGCTAGAATTTCTGCGAGAAGCGGATACCGAAAATACGCGGCTGGCTGGTGATGGTATAGACCTGGCCATCGGGATATTCCGGGACGAAATCCGTGAGAACACACGCGAACGCACATTGCGTGAATTTTGCCAATTCGCCCCGTTCGTCAGTCGCATTCTTGATGTAGAAGTCAACCGACCAGCTGTTCTTGCGGATGCCTGCGGACAAGTCGAGCGTGGTGTAGGCAGCCAGGTCGCCCAACGCGGCACTATCAACCGGAAGCAACGACGACCTGCGGTCTCCCACATGCACGACCGATCCTTGGAAGTAGGCTTCCATACTGCCGATGTCGAAGGTATAGCGGCCTGTCAGGTTGCCTTTGAATTTCGACGTCACCGGCAGTCGGGTGCCCGCCGCCGCCTGTGGCCCATCCACCGGATCGCCCGTTTGCGGATTGATGGTACCCGGCGGACATTCGGTTATCGGGGTGCCATCGAGGTCGAAGAATCCACAGAAGTTCTCCGTCAGTTCTGCATCATAGAAAGCAACCCCGCCCGACAAGCTGAGGTTATAGGTCGCCGCCCAGTTCAGATCCGCTTCCGCACCACGGATCCGCGCTGTTCCGGCGTTCTTGATGACGGTGAGCCCCGACCCGCCCGGGGGCAGGAAGGAATACTGAATGCCTTCCCAGTTTTCCTGGAAGATTGCACCATTGAACGTCAGACGATTGCCCGCCCATCTGGTCTTCCAGCCAAGTTCGTAGTTGCTCAGATAGTCGGGCTCGTAAGGCGGTGCATTTGCATCGTCACGGCGATTGATGCCGCCGGGACGGAAACCTTCCGACCAGGTGCCGTAGATCATTTTGTCATCGTCGATCTGGTAGGTCAGGTTGAAGCGCCCGATCGTGTCGTGTTTCTTGACTTCCTTGTCAAGGTTGACACACGGCGAGCCCCGGAACTGTTCGTCGGAAAAACACTTCACTTCACCATAATTGGAACTGTAGCCGGTGTCGCCGAACCCGAAGAAGCCCTTCAGGCTGTTGTCGTAGCTGAAGAAACGTACACCACCGGTGGCGGTGAGCTTGTCGGTGATGTCGAACGACACTTCACCGAACAGCGCCTCGTCATGATCTTGCCGAACCTGATTAGTCAGCCAGAACGTGCCGGGCCAACCAGTAACTGAAAAACTGGAAGCCAACCCCTCGATACGATAGTTCTGCAGGATTTCATGTGACTGCTGTTGCCAGAACGCACCCACAAGGAAGCGAACACGCCAATCC
>JBDSFV010000053.1:0-3714 GCA_039919355.1 Luteimonas sp.
CGCTGTGGATCACCCGCATCAACGCGGCGGCCCGCATCAACGGCATCAGCTACAGCCGCTTCATCAACGGACTGATGAAGGCCGGCATCACCCTCGACCGCAAGGTGCTGGCGGACATCGCCGTGCACGATGCGACGGGTTTTGCCGCGCTGGCGGAAAAGGCGAAGGGCGCGCTCGCGGCGTAAGTTCGTAGTTCCATCCGAAGCAGGCCGCTGCGGCGGACGCTGCGCAGGAATGGACGACGTGTTTCACGCATGGGGAAGGGCGCAAGTCCTTCCCCATGTTCGTTTTTGGTGTTGACTTTTTTTGCTTGTCATTCCCGCCTTCGCGGGGATGACGACGTGGTGGTCTGCGAGGTCCGGCAGGAATGAGTGGAATGGAATTACTGAGGCAAAGGGCGCTGGCCGACATCGTTGCCGCGGAAACGCCGGATGCACTCGAGGCGCTGCGCGTCGCGCTGCTCGGAAAACACGGCAGCATCACCGCGCAGTTGAAATCGCTGGGCACGCTGCCGGCGGACCAGCGCAAGGCTGCCGGCGAGGCGATCAATCTCGCCCGCGACGTCATCGTCGAGGCACTGGCGACGTGCAAGCAGGAACTCGACAACGCCGCGCTCGACGCGCGCCTTGCCTCCGAAACCATCGACGTCACACTCCCGGGCCGCAATGCGGCCCGCGGCGGCCTGCATCCGGTCAGCCGCACGCTGGAGCGCATCACCGACATCTTTGGCCGGCTCGGCTACGAACTCGCCGACGGTCCCGAGATCGAGGACGACTGGCACAACTTCGAGGCGTTGAACTTCCCGCCGCATCATCCGGCGCGGGCGATGCACGACACCTTCTACTTCGGCGACGGCCGCCTGCTGCGCACGCACACCTCTGGCGTGCAGGTGCGTTACATGGGCGAACACGAGCCGCCGTTGCGCATGATCGCCGCCGGCAAGGTCTACCGCAGCGACAGCGACCAGACCCACACGCCGATGTTCCACCAGGTCGAGGGCCTGCTGGTCGACGAGCACGCCAGCTTCGCCGACCTGAAGGGCACGCTGAGCGAGTTCGTGCGCGCGTTCTTCGAGCGTGATTTCGCCATGCGTTTCCGCCCGAGCTATTTCCCCTTTACCGAGCCATCGGCGGAAGTCGACATCGCCTGGCAACAGCCGGACGGCAGCACGCGCTGGCTGGAAGTGCTCGGCTGCGGCATGGTCCATCCGGACGTGCTGCGCAACGTCGGCATCGACCCGGAGCGCCATACCGGCTTCGCCTTCGGCCTGGGTGTGGAACGTTTCGCGATGCTGCGCTATGGCGTCGACGACCTGCGCAGTTTCTTCGACAACGACGTGCGCTTCCTCAGGCAGTTTGCGTAGGGCGGGTCTCGACCCGCCGGGCGCAACCTCGAACAAGGTGGGTCAAGACCCACCCTACGGGTAACGACCAACGATGAAATTCTCCGAAAACTGGCTGCGCCAGCACGTCAGGACCGACGCGACCCGCGACGAACTCGCGACGACGCTGACTGCCATCGGCCTTGAAGTCGAGGACATGACCGTGCTCGGTGAGTCGCTCGACGGTGTCGTGGTCGCGCGCATCGTCAGCACCGACAAGCACCCCGAAGCCGATCGCCTGCAGGTGTGCCAGGTCGATACCGGGCAGGGCGCGCTCTTGCAGATCGTCTGTGGTGCGCCGAACGCACGACCCGGACTGGTTGCGCCGCTGGCAACGGTCGGCGCCCGCGTCGGCGAACTCACCATCAAGGCTGCGAAGCTGCGCGGAGTCGATTCCAACGGCATGCTGTGCTCGGCCAGCGAACTCGGCCTGGACGCCGATGCTTCTGGCCTGCTCGAACTGCCAACCGACGCACCGGTCGGCGCGCCGCTTGCCGACTACCTCGGCTTGCCGGATGCCAGCATCGAACTGAAGCTGACACCCAACCGCGGCGACTGCATCAGCATGCGCGGCATCGCCTTCGACGTTGCCGCCGCCTGCGGCAGTGAGGTCACCGCGTTCGATGCCACGCCGATGCCGGCATTGAGGGATGCGACGTTGCCGGTCGAGCTGCACTCCGGTGCCGATGCGCCGCGCTACGTCGGCCGCGTGATCGAAGGCGTCGATGCCGCGCGCGCGACGCCGGTGTGGATGGCCGAGCGCCTGCGCCGCAGCGGAATCCGGCCGCTGAGCCTGCTGGTCGATGTCACTCAGTACGTGATGCTGGAACTGGGACAGCCGATGCACGCGTTCGACCGCGACCTGCTGAAGGGGCCGGTCGGTGTACGCCGGGCGCATGCTGGCGAGTCCCTGAAGCTGCTCGACGGCCGGGACATCAGCGTCGATGGCGAGTTCCTGCTCGTCACCGATGCCGGTCGTGCGGTCGCACTGGCCGGCGTGATGGGCGGATTCGATACCCGCGTCACCGATGCGACGAGGAATGTATTCCTCGAGGCTGCGCATTTTTCGCCGGGTGCGATCATCGGCCGCGGCCGCAGGCTCGGCCTGCACACCGATGCCGCGCACCGCTTCGAGCGTGGCGTCGATCCGGAACTGCCGCGCCAGGCGATCGAGGTCGCCACGCGCCTGATCGTCGAGATCGCCGGCGGCGCGCCCGGCCCGGTGGTCGAGGCCGTGCTGCCGGAGCATCTGCCGCAGCCGCAGCCGATCGTGTTGCGGCGCGCGCGGCTCGCGCGGGTGCTCGGCGTGGCGATCGCCGACAGCGAGGTCGAGCGGATCCTGCGCGCGCTTGGTCTTGCCGTCGAAACGGTTGATGAGGGTTGGCGCGTAACGCCGCCGCCCCGTCGTTTCGACCTCGCGATCGAAGAGGACCTGATCGAGGAGATCGCGCGGATCCACGGCTATGACGCGATCCCGGCCACGCTGCCGGGCGGCGCCATGCGTCTGGCCGCACCGGGCGAAACGCGCGTGGACGAAGCCTCGGTGCGTCGCCAGCTCGCAGCCCGCGATTACCTGGAAACGATCAACTACGCCTTCGTCGATGCCGACCTGCTGGCGACATGGAGTGCGGGCGAGGGCGCAGTACCGCTGGCCAATCCGCTCAGTACCGAACTCGGCGTGATGCGCACGCAACTGCTTCCGGGGCTGGTCGCCGTGCTCGCCCGCAATGCCGCGCGCCAGCAGACGCGCGTGCGGTTGTTCGAGATCGGCAAGGTGTTCGCCGCGAACGCCGGCGATGCTCCGCTGGAGACCCAGCGTGTCGCGGCGGTCGCTTGTGGCAATGCCGCGGTTGAACACTGGGGCACGGTCGGCCGCGCGGTCGACTTCCACGACCTCAAGGGTGACCTCGACAGCCTCGCCGCGCTGTCCGGCGCGGTGCTTGAGTATCGGCCGTCGCAAGAGGCCTGGGGCCATCCGGGTCGCTCCGCCGACGTGGTGCGCATTGATGGGGGGGGTGACGGCGTGAAGCTCGGCTGGATCGGCCAGTTACATCCGCGCCTGCAGCAGGCGCTGGATCTCGATGTCGATGTCGTCGCCTGCGAACTGGACCTCGTGCCGCTCCTGGCGCGTCCGGTACCCAAGGCACAGCCGCTGTCGAAATATCCGTCCGTCCGCCGCGACCTCGCGTTCGTCGTCGCGGAAACCGTGCCGTGGGCGGCGGTCGCGGTCACCGTAAAAGCTGCCGCGGGCACTTTCCTGCAAGACCTGCGGCTGTTCGACCGCTATGCCGGCAAGGGGGTGGAAACCGGTTTCAAGAGTTTGGCTATTGGCT
>JBDSFV010000054.1:0-2608 GCA_039919355.1 Luteimonas sp.
CGTCAGCCTGTCGTTGACCAGTTCCATCGAGGCGATGCGCAGATGCAGGGCGTCGAGGTCGCTCTGGAAGCGATCGCTGACCGCGGGGTCGTCGACCGGGTGTCCGGCGGCCGGCAACTCCTCTGGCTCCGCCATCGCATATTCGGTTCCGGACGGCTCCGCCGGGCGCGGCGCGGCGTCAACACCGCGATCGCGCGGCACCGTCGCCGCCAGCGAGTCGGCTTCACCTGCGAACGCCGTGATGTCGCCATCGCCCTCGGGCCGCTGGTACAGGTTCAGGCGTCCGGGTTCCAGTGCCATCGCCGATTCGATCTCCGCACCCGGCGGCAGCACGTCGTCGTGGCGACCGAGCTTGGCGGCGAGGTGGCGCACCCAGCGCGCCGCCTCCCAGCCTTCGCGCTGCACTGCGAGTTCGGCCTCGTCGAAGATGACCGTCATCCCCGGATCGGCAAGCACCGCGTCGAAGCGGTCGAGCGCATCTTCGACCGCCGGATCCAGCGCGATCAGGATCGCCTGTGCACCGGCGGCACGCACGCCATCAGCGTCGGCCTCGGTCGGATCGGCGACCAGCACCACTTCCGCGCCGGCCTCGTGCAGCGCCGCCTGCAGACGCTCGCGCGCAATGCCGGGGCGTGCCAGCAGGGCGACGCGCGGGGCCGGTTCAGCCATGGCCGCGCGACTCCCGGTCGGCTTCCTCTTCTGCCAGCAGCTCGAACACGTTGCGCAGCAATTCGTGCTCCTGGTACGGCTTGCCGAGGTAGCGCTGCACGCCGATCTCGAATGCACGCTGGCGATGTTTCTCGCCGGTGCGCGAGGTGATCATGATGATCGGCACGTCGCGCAGGCGCGGATCGTCTTTCATCTGCGTCGCCAGCTCGTAGCCGTCCATGCGCGGCATCTCGATGTCGAGCAGCATCAGGTCGGGCACGCGCTCGACCATGCGCTCGAGCGCGTCGACGCCGTCCTTCGCGGTGACGACCTCGAAGTTGTGGCGTTCCAGCACGCGGCCGGTGACCTTGCGCATCGTCACCGAGTCGTCGACCACCATCACCAGCGGCACATGACGCTGCTCGATCGCGGGCGCGGGCTCGATGTCGCGCGGCAGCGTGGCCTGGCGGCGCACCAGCGGCGCGACGTCGAGGATCACCACCACGCGGCCGTCGCCCATGATGGTGGCGCCGAAGATGCCGGGCACCGACGCAACCTGCGGGCCGACCGGCTTGACCACGATCTCGCGGTTGCCGAGCACCTGGTCGATGCTGACCGCCGCGCGCATGTCGCCGGAGCGGATCAGCAGCAGCGGCATCTGCAGCTGGCCTTCGGCCTTCGCCGGTGCGTGGCCGAGCAGCGAACCGAGGTCGTGCAGGACATAGTCCTCGCCGCCGTAGGCGTAGGTCGCATCCGGCTTGTCGAGATCCTCGCGGGAAATGCGGCCGACGCCGCGTACCGAGGCAATCGGCACCGC
This sequence comes from Luteimonas sp., assembly GCA_039919355.1. Taxonomy (GTDB): domain Bacteria; phylum Pseudomonadota; class Gammaproteobacteria; order Xanthomonadales; family Xanthomonadaceae; genus Cognatiluteimonas. The sequence continues at coordinate 1,466 of JBDSFV010000054.1, forward strand.
GAAGCTGGTTTCGCCGATGCGCACGAACACCGCCTGCGTCACCGCGAGCGTCTGCGGCAGGCGCCGGGTGAACGTCGTGCCCTCGCCCGCCCTTGAATGGATGTTGAGCGCGCCGCCGAGTTGGCGTACTTCGCTCGCCACCACATCCATGCCGACACCGCGGCCGGCGAGGCGGCTGACCTCGTCGGCGGTGGAGAAGCCGGGCTCGAAGATCAGCATGTCGAGATCGCTGTCGGCGAGCCGCGCATCGTTGCGGATCAGGCCACGCTCGACGGCGCGCTTGCGGATCGCCTTGCGGTTGAGGCCGGCGCCATCGTCGCCAACTTCCAGCACCACTTCCGAACCTTCGCGGCGCACCGCAATGCGCACCGTGCCCTCTTCCGGCTTCTTCGCCTTGCGCCGCTGTTGGGGCGATTCCAGACCGTGCGCGACCGCGTTGCGCAGCATGTGTTCCAGCGGCGCGGTCATGCGCTCGAGCACGTTGCGGTCGAGTTCGCCCTGCGCCCCGTCCAGCTTGAGCTGCACCTGCTTGCCGGTATCCGTGGCGGCCTGGCGCAGTACCCGGCGCAGGCGCGGCACCAGCGCGTCGAACGGCACCATGCGCGTGCGCATGAGGCCTTCCTGCAGGTCGGAACTGACGCGCGACTGCTGCAGCAGCAGGGTCTCGTACTGGCTGGTCAGATCGTCCATCGACCCCTGCAGCGAGGTCAGGTCGGCCGCGGACTCGGCCAGCGCGCGCGACAGCTGCTGCAGGGTCGAGAAACGGTCGAGCTCGAGCGGATCGAAGGCCTGGTCGGACGCCTCGTGCTCGCGCTGGTAGCGGGCGATGATCTGTGCCTCGGTCTCGCTGTCGAGGCGACGCAGCTGGTCGCGCAGACGGGTATTGGTCTGCTCCATTTCCACCACGGCGCCGCGGAACGCACCAAGCTGCTGCTCGATGCGGGCTCGGTAGATCGCGACCTCGCCGGCGTAGTTGACCAGTCGATCGAGCAGGTCGGCACGAATGCGCACCTGTTCCTGCGGCGCGCGCACGCCGACATCCTCGTCGTCGCCGGTCGGCGACTCACTGATCGGTGCCGACAGCGGTTTGAGGTCGACCTTGGGTGCCGGCACCGGCACGGCAAGTCCCTCGCGCTCGCCTTC
>JBDSFV010000055.1:0-9089 GCA_039919355.1 Luteimonas sp.
GTGACTTCGGTGTCGGCTACGGCCGCAGCAGCGGTTACGCCAGCCAGCGCCAGTACGCCAACGCGTGGAACGGACAGCTGCGATTCCGCTGCGGATGAGTTGCCCCGGCCGGCACGGTATCGTGCACGGATGACGCCATCCGACCACGCCACCGCCTTGTCGCCGTTCCGCCGTGAGATCAGCCTGGCCGCGCTTAACGACATGTCGCGCGACACCGCGATTGCCCAGCTGGGCATCGTGTTCACCGAAATTGGCCGTGACTACCTGCGCGCCACCATGCCGGTCGATGCGCGTACGCACCAACCCTACGGTTTGTTGCACGGAGGGGCCTCGGTGCTGCTGGCCGAGACCCTGGGCAGCACCGCGGGGAATCTGTGCGTGGCTGGGGAATCGCTGTGCGTGGGTGTGGAGATCAACGCCAACCACTTGCTGGCGGTGCGCGATGGCCTCGTCACCGGGACTGCGCGGCCCCTGCACGTGGGCCGCACCACCCAGGTTTGGGAGATCAGGATCGAGGAGGCCGCCGGCCGGCTGGCCTGTATTTCGCGATTGACCCTGGCGGTGGTGCCGCACCGTGGCCGCAAGGCTGCGGACGCGACGTAGCTGTATTTGACGCACGTGCGACTGTCCACCTAATCTCTCTTTTCCCCTTGCCCGGATCCGCCATGTCGATCTCGCTGAACTTCGAACTCAATGATCGCGACCTCGAGCATTTCGACGCGGCGATGACCGCGGCGAAGAAGGCCGCGGAGGGCAAGACCCAGCAGGAGGTCCTCGACTGCTCGGTGAAACTGCTGGCCGATGCGCAGAAGGTGCACATCCCGGACTTCATCCTCGAGCGCCTGCTGCGCCTGGACGACATGATCGCGATGGTGCGCGACGAGGCCTGGGCGCTGCCGGATGAGGACCGCGAGCGGGTGCTGTCGGCGCTGGTGTATTTCTGCGATCCGCAGGACGTGATCCCGGACGACATCCAGGTGCTGGGCTTCCTCGACGACGCGATCATGATCGAACTCAGCGTGCGCGAACTGAAGCATGAGCTCGAGGCCTACGACGACTTCTGCGATTTCCGCCAGCACCAGGCCGAGCGCCGTGGTCTGGCAGCGGACAAGGTCGGCCGCGCCGACTGGCTCGCCAGCCGCCGCGAGGAGCTGGTCGAGCGCATGCACCAGCGCCGCGAACGCGATTTCGGCACCGGTTATGGCAGCAGCAGCGGTTACGGCTCCTCCAACCCCAGCTATGTGCGCACCTGGCGCCCGGGCATGTTCACCTTCCGCTGAGCAGGGCCGCGGGCACCACCGCGACGCCGCCGTCGCCTCCCCCGCCAGCGCGGGGCATCCGGTATCGTGATGCGCATGACTGAGCCGTTTTCCCCTTCCGGCGCAGCCGCTCCGGCCGCCGGGAGCGGTATCGCGCGCGTGCTGCGTTATCTCTACCGCGTGCCGATGCTGCTCTGGCATCTTCTGGTCGACCTGCCGCTGGTGCTGCTGCTGATCACGCCGCTCACCGCCGGGCTTCAGATCGGCGGCGAGCGTCTGGACCACCGCCTGATCCAGGCCTGGTCGGCGGGCGTGATGCGGGTCTGCGGCTTCCGCCTGCGCCGGGTCGGCACGCCGCTGCCGGACGCGACCCTGTTCGTCGCCAACCACGTCAGCTGGGCCGACATCGTGGTGCTGCACAGCCAGCGGATGATGGGCGTCGTTGCCAAGCGCGAGATCGAGCGCTGGCCGGTGATCGGCTGGCTGGCGCTCCGCGCCGAAACGATCTTCCACCACCGCGGCAGCACCGAATCGCTCGGCGGCGTGCTGCACGAGATGCTGGCCCGCTTGCGCGGCGGGCGCTCGGTGGCGGTGTTCCCCGAAGGCCGCATCCGCGACGGGCGCGAGGTCGGACCGTTCCACGCGCGCATCTTCCTGGCTGCGGTCGAGGCCGGGGCGCCGGTGCAGCCGGTGGCCCTGCGCTACGGCGTGCACCCGGGCGCGCAGGCGCAGATGGCGTTCCAGCCGGGCGAAAGTTTCGTTGGCAACTTCATGCGTCTGCTCGGCGAGCCCGCGCGCGTCGCCGAGGTGCACTTCCTCGAACCGATTGCGCCCGGCGATGCCGACGGCCGCCGCCGCATCGCCGAGCTTGCGCGCGAGCGCATCGTCGCCGCCATGCAGCGTTGACGGCCAGTGACTGTCATTCCTGCGCGCGGGGTGACAGGCTGACAACTCATCACTTCCGTCCGGATCGATGCTGACCGCCGCCGACTACCGCCCACCGTGGTGGCTACACAGCCCGCACCTGCAGACGGCGCTGGGCTCCAGCCCGTGGCGCCGTCGTCGCGGCGCCGAGGCGCTGGCCGCGACCGGCGCAGTGACGACCGAACACCTGGTCGACGGCGGCGACGGCGTGCGCCTGCACGGCCTGCACAGCGTGGTGCCCGGCGTCGCCCCGCGCGGGCTGGCGCTGCTGCTGCATGGCTGGGAAGGCAGCGCCGAATCCAGCTACATGCGCCTGACCGCGGCGCAGTTCCTGCAGCGCGGCTTCGCGGTGTTCCGGCTCAACTTCCGCGACCACGGCGACAGCCATCACCTCAACGAGGCGCTGTTCCATTCCAACCGCATCGACGAGGTCGTGCACGCGGCCTGCGATGTCGCGCTGCGCTTCCCGCAACGCCCGCTGGTGGCGGCAGGGTATTCGCTCGGCGGCAACTTCGCGCTGCGGCTGGCCTTGCGCGCACCGGCGGCGGGACTTCCGCTGGCGCGGGTCGCCGCGGTCTGCCCGGTACTGGACCCGGCGGTGACAATGACGCAGATGGAACGCGGCTGGCGCGTCTACCTGCGCTACTTCGAACGCAAGTGGCGCGATTCACTCGAACGCAAGCGCACGCTGTTCCCGCAGCAGCATGATTTCGACAACCGCACCCTCAAGCTGGGCATGCGCGAGCTGACCGAATGGCTGGTGCAGCGGCATACCGACTTCGGCAGCATCGACGATTATTTCGCCGGCTACTCGATCGCCGGAGGTCGCCTCGCCGGCCTCGCCGTGCCGGCCGAGATCCTGATGGAGGCGGACGATCCGGTGATCCCGCTGGCCGAATTCCGGGCCCTGCAGTTGCCGCCGGGGACGCGGCTGGAGATTGCGCGCCGGGGCGGGCATTGCGGCTTCCTGCTGGGCGCCAGAATGGACGGATTTGCCGAAGCCTGGGTGGCCGATCGCCTGGCATCGACGGAGCGCAACGCCGGGCCGTAAGCGACGCAGCGGCTACAATCGCCGGCTCGGCTTCCGTCGGACTTTCCCCCCATGCAAGACCCCGATTCCTCCCCGGGCGTCCTCGACGCCCTCCGCCGCGGTGCCACCGACGAGGCGCTGGCCGCGGCGCGCGGCGCGGTGGCCTCGCAACCGGACGACGCGCATGCGTATCGCTGGCTTGCCGTCGCCCAGCGTGCAGCGGGTGAGCAGGCACAGGCCCTGGCTAGCATCGACCGTGCCATTGCGCTGGCGCCCGACGATGCCGACGCGCATTTCGAGCGCGCCGGCCTGCTGCTGGGCGAGCGCCAGCTCGACGAGGCACAGGCGGCGCTGGCGCGCAGCATCGGTCTGGATCCCAACCTGTTCGGCGCCTACGTGCTGCAGGCCCAGCTGGCGCTGGGCCGCGGGGACCTTGATGAGACCGAGCGCCTGCGCCGGCTCGCGGCGCGCATCGCGCCCGAGCATCCGCACCTGGCGGCCATCGAAGGCATGCTGGCACTGCGCCGGGGCGATCCCGTGCGCGCGCAGGGCGTCCTCGCCAACGCGCTGCAGCGCGCGCCCGGCGATCCGCAACTGGGTTACGCCCTCGGCTTCGCCTACATGGCGCAAGGCCATCTCGCGTTCGCCGAGCAGGCCTTCCGCAACGTGCTGGAACAGGCTCCGGACGCGCAGAACCTTCACGCGCTGATCGCCGAATTGCTGCGACAGCAGGGGCGTCCCGGCGATGCGGTGCAGGAGATCGCGCCGCTGCTGGCCGATCCCGCCCGCGCGACACCGGGCCTGTACCGTATCGCCGGGGAACTGGAACTCGCCGCCGGCCATCCGGAGCGCGCGCTGCCGCTGCTGCGCGAGGCGTTCGGCGCGCAACCGCAGGACCCCCGCACCCTGCACGCGCTGATCGAGGCCTGGCGCCGGCTGGGCGCTGCCGGCGAGGCGCGCGCGACGCTCGATGCCGCGCTGGTGACGTCGCCGCAGATCACCGAGCTGTGGCACGCGCGCCTTGCCTTCGAATCGGGTGGCGGAGACGCCACGCGGGACGTGGTCGCGCGCTGGCGGTCGGCACAGCCGGACTCGTTGTCGGCGCTGGAAGCGCAGATGGCGCTGCAGGACATGGCCGGCGACGCCGCGGGCGCGGAGGACACCGCGCGCCGCATCGTCGGGATCGACCCGGGCCGCAGCAGCGGCGAAGTGCGCCTGCTGACCGCCCTGCTGGAGCGCGACCCGGCCGCGGCGATCGCCCGCCTGGAAGAGCAGATTGCGCGCGCAGCGTCCGACGACAACCGCCGCCTGCTGCGCGGCTGGCTGGGCCTCGCGCAGGATCGCGCCGGCTGCGCGGCGGACGCCGTCGCCACCTGGTCGGCGCTGCAGGCCGAAGCCGCGCCGCAACGCCTGCCGTTGCTGGGCCCGGGGGCGCCGCGCAGCGACTGGCCGGAACTTGCGCCGAAGGGTGCGGCGTCCGCGCGGGTCGCGCTGCTGTGGGGCGCGCCCGGGTCCGGCGTCGAACGGCTTGCGAACGTGCTGGACGGTGTCGTGCCAGCGTTCCGCGCCGACCGCTTCGGGGCACAACCCCCGCGCGACCTGCTGCAGAACTACCGGACGACGGCGGCGTTGCTGGACGGCACGCTCGATCCTGCCGAAGTCATCGCGCAATGGCACGCGGCCCTGCCACAGCGCGGCCTCGCCGATGGCCAGGCGATCGACTGGCTGCTGTGGTGGGACAACGCCCTGCTGCTGGCACTGCGCCCGCACCTGCCGGAAGGCTTGCTGGTCATCGCGTTGCGCGATCCGCGCGACATGCTGCTCGACTGGCTCGCGTTCGGCGCGCCGGCGCCGTTCGCGCTGGCTTCGCCGAAGGCCGGGGCTGCCTGGCTGGCGATCATGCTCGACCAGGTCGCGGCGATGCACGAGCAGGACCTGTATCCGCACCGGCTGATCAGGCTCGACGAGATCGTCGACAACCCGCAGGCACTGGCCGATGGCCTGGGCGCGGCGCTGGAGACGCCGTTGCCGGTGCCGCTCCCCTCGGCACTCGGCATGAAGCGCTTCGCACCCGGTCACTGGCGTGCGTACGCCGAAGCGCTGGCGGAAGCGTTCGCGCTGCTGGCGCCGGTCGCGCGCCGGCTCGGTTACGACACGGCCTGATCAATCCGGGAGACGACGATGCACATCGGCAGCGACAGTTTCGAACCGCGCGGACGCATTCCCGCCGAATTCGCGATGGGTACGCCGACCGGCTTCGGCGGCAACCGCAATCCGCAGCTGGCCTGGGACGCGGTGCCGGCCGGCACGCGTTCGTTCGCGCTGCTGTGCATCGACACCGATGCGCCGACGGTGGCGGAGACGGTCGGCCGCGACGACCTGCAGATCCCGGTCGGGCAGCCGCGCACCGACTTCGTGCACTGGGTGATGGCCGATATCCCCACCGCCGTGCGTGCGATCGCCGCCGGCAGCTGCAGCGACGGTGTCACCGCGCGCGGCAAGCGCAACCCCCCGGGTCCGCAGGGCGCGCGCGAGGGACTCAACGATTACACCGGCTGGTTCGCCGGCGATCCCGACATGGGCGGCGACTACTTCGGCTACGACGGTCCCTATCCCCCGTTCAACGACCTGCGCCCGCACCGCTATTTCTTCCGCCTGTTCGCGCTCGACGGCGAACGGCTGCCACTGCCCGAACGCTTCACCGCGGCCGACGTGTTCCATGCGATGCACGGCCATGTGCTGGCGGAAGCGGCGACCTGGGGCACGTACTCGCTCAACCCGAACGTCGCGGGCTGAGGCCAGTGGCCCGCAGCCCTCGTAGAGCGGAGTTCGGCTCCGCTACCCGTTGTCTGGCGCAGCCGGGCAGTGCTCTGCTCTACGGCCGTGTAGCCGCCCGCCGGCACCAGCAACAACAAGGCTGCGCCCAGCACGAGGCGATACACCGCGAACACGGTGAAGCGATGGTGCTGGATGTAGTGCAGCAGCCATTTGACCGCGACGAAGGCGGTGATCGCGGCGGCCACGAACGCGACCGCAAGCGCGCTCCAATCCTCGTTGCCGACCCCGCCGCTCTTGTAGACATCGAGCAATTCGTACGCGGTCGCGGCGAACATGGTCGGGATGCCGACCAGGAACGCGAACTCGGTCGCCGCCACGCGTGAAGTGGTGCCGGCGAGCAGCGCCACGAAGATCGTCGCCGCCGACCGCGAGGTGCCCGGGAACACGCCGGCGACGACCTGCGCGATGCCGACCAGGATCGCGACGGCCCACGTGATCGCACTGCGTTCGCCGAGCACGGCCGCGCGCCTGGCGGCGAAGACTTCGGCCGCGACCATCCACAGGCCGCCGAGCACCAGCGCCCACGCCACCGGCGTGACCGACTCCGGCAACGCGAAGCCGAGTTTCTTGGCGATGAGGCCGAGCACCGCGGTCACGCCGAAGGCGGCGCCGAGCTTGAGCGCGTAATCGCGGCTGTCGCGCTGCGTGGCGAAGCCGACCGCCAGCTGCCACAGCCGCTGCCGGTAGATCAGCACCACCGCGAGGATCGCGCCGGCCTGGATCGCGATGTTGAACAGGTCGCTGCGCTGCCCGAGCCAGCGCTCGGCGATCAGCAGATGCCCGGTGCTGGAGATCGGCAGGAATTCGGTGATGCCTTCGATGATGCCCAGCAGCAGCGCGGCGAGCAGGTCGGTCATGGGAGAGCCGGAGTGGGGAGTGGGCGTTGGGAATCGGAAAACGGGGCAGCATAGCCGAGACCCGCGTTGCCCCGGATTGGGGCACCCAAGCCGTATGTGCACCAAGAAGGTGCTAGGCGAGCGAGTGATGTTGCCGCTTCCGCAATTAAATCAATAACCTGGAAGGCGATTGCTGCTGGCACGCCTCTTGCTCATCAATCCTCAGATCACCGCCTTGCGATTTTCCACCCCCCACTCCCGGAGCTCTCCGATGTCACTCGAACACGTCGAAAAAATGATCAAGGACCACAAGGTCGAATTCGTCGACCTGCGCTTCGCCGACATGCGCGGCGTGCAGCACCACGTTACCTTCCCCAAATCGATCATCGACGCCAGCCTGTTCGAGGACGGCAAGATGTTCGACGGCAGCTCGATCAGCGGCTGGAAGGGCATCCACCAGTCCGACATGGTGCTGCTGCCGGACCCGTCGACCGGGTTCCTGGATCCGTTCACCGCCGATCCGACCCTGGTGCTGACCTGCGACATCCTCGATCCGGCGACGATGCAGGCGTACTCGCGCGATCCGCGCGGCGTCGCCAGGCGCGCCGAGGCCTACCTGAAGTCCAGCGGCATCGCCGAGCAGGCGTTCTTCGGCCCGGAGCCGGATTTCTTCATCTTCGATTCGGTGCGCTACGGCAACGAGATGGGCCACACCTTCTTCCACATCGATTCGGAAGAGGCGCACTGGAACTCGGCCAAGGAATACGCAGGCGGCAACAGCGGTTATCGCCCCGGCATCAAGGGCGGTTACTTCCCGGTCCCGCCGCTGGATTCGCTGCACGACCTGCGCGCGGAGATGTGCAAGACGCTGGAAGCGGTCGGCATCGAGGTCGAGGTGCACCACCATGAAGTCGCCAACGCCGGCCAGTGCGAGATCGGCACCCGCTTCAACACACTGGTGAAGAAGGCCGACGACCTGCTGACGATGAAGTACATCGTCAAGAACGTCGCCTTCCGCAACGGCAAGACCGCGACCTTCATGCCCAAGCCCATCGTCGGCGACAACGGCAGCGGCATGCACGTGCACCAGTCGCTGGCCAAGGGCGGCACCAACCTGTTCACCGGCGACGGCTACGGTGGTTTGTCGCAGATGGCGCTGTGGTACATCGGCGGCATCTTCAAGCATGCGCGCGCGATCAACGCCTTCGCCAACTCGACCACCAACAGTTACAAGCGGCTGGTACCGGGCTTCGAGGCACCGGTGATGCTGGCGTACTCGGCGTCGAACCGTTCCGCGTCGTGCCGCATCCCGTATGTGTCGAATCCGAAGGCACGCCGCATCGAGATCCGTTTTCCGGACCCGATGAACTCCGGCTACCTGACCTTCGCCGCGCTGATGATGGCGGGCCTGGACGGCATCAAGCACCAGATCGATCCGGGCGCGCCCAGCGACAAGGATCTCTACGACCTGCCGCCGGAAGAGGAGAAGAACATCCCGACCGTGTGCCACAGCCTCGACCAGGCGCTGGAATCACTGGACAAGGATCGCGACTTCCTCAAGGCCGGCGGCGTGTTCACCGACGACCTGATCGACGCCTACATCGGCCTGAAGATGAAGGAAGTCACCGCGTTCCGCGCGGCGACGCATCCGCTCGAGTACCAGATGTACTACGCGATCTGACCGGGACTTCCTGTCCTCTCCCGCACGCGGGAGAGGGTGCGGCCGGATGTCGATCATTGCGGCGGGGGTGCGATGCGCACGATGCGGTGTCGGTGGGCAACAGGGGGCAGGCTCGGCCTGTACGCGCTGCTGGCCTGTCTCGCGTTTCCCGCCAGTGCGGCGGTGCCGGTAGTCGACAAGGGCGACAGCGCCTGGATGCTGGTCGCCACGACGCTGGTGATGTTGATGATCGTGCCGGGGCTGGCGCTGTTCTACGGCGGCCTGGTCCGCGCCAAGAACATCCTATCGGTGCTGATGCAGGTGCTGGTCGTCGCGGCGCTGGCGCTGGTGCTGTGGGTCGCCTACGGCTACAGCCTCGCGTTCGACGGCGGCAATGCCGTCGTGGGTGGCTTCGGCAAGCTGTTCCTGCGCGGGGTGGATGCCGGATCCACGATCGCCACGTTCACGCCCGGCGTGTGGATTCCCGAACTGGCCTACGTGGCGTTCCAGGGCGCCTTCGCGGCGATCAGTTGCGCGCTCGT
>JBDSFV010000056.1:0-2855 GCA_039919355.1 Luteimonas sp.
GATTTGCCGGTGCCGTTGCGGCCGACCACGCCCACGCGCCAGCCGGCTTGCAGGGTGAGGTCGACATCGGACAGCAGCAGGCGTTCGCCCCGGCGCAGGGCGAAATTGCGGAAGGAGATCATCGCGGAATTTTATCAGGCGACGCCCTTCTTCAGCGCTGCAACACCGCCCCCTGAATATCTCGCTGCTGGCCTTGGTCGGCGTGCGCGTTTGCCGCCGTGGTGCTCTAGCGCTTCTCGCCCATACGACGGCCGACCGCGACCGCATAGGCCGGCGAGCGGAACCGCAGCACCGGATCGTCCGACGGCGCGATGCCGTCAGCCAACACCATCGGATCGAAATTGACTGCGCCGCACTGGCCTCCGGCCTGCGCGTGCACCGCGTCCACCGACAGCGTGCCGGCCTCGATGCTGCGATGCGGGCCACTCCACGCCAGGCTCGGATCGGGCAGCGGGTCGTCGGGATTGGCCACGGTGACCCGCATCGCCCATTGCACCGGCCCGCGCTGCAGCCGCTGCTGCAGGCTGGCAAACAGGAAGTCCTTGCCGCGCGCCTGCGCGGCGGCGCTGCCCAGTCGCTGCACGCCGTCGGCCGGCACGAACTGCCAGCGCACCGGCGCCCGCTTTCCCGTGGCATCGACCAGGAAGAAGGTGTGGAGGCTGTTGAAGTCGTCGTGCTGGTAACCATCCGGCACGCGATCCTGCCCGGCCAGCGCCTGCTTCAGCCGCAGGCTCTCCGGGAACTGCCGTTCGAACGCGGCCAGCTTCGCCGGATCGGGCTTGCCGGTGGCCGGATCGGCGGTAGTGGCCAGTTGCTTGGCGAGGACACCCTCCGGCGTGGCGAGATCGAACATCGGGATGTCGAGCATCGCCATCTGCTGCAGCGCGCCGCCGGGCAAGGTGAAGCGCAACGCCATGCCGTGGTTGTTGGGCGCGTTGTCGGCGGCATCGGGATCGCCGCCGGCCAGCGAGAAGCGTCCGAGCACCGGCACCGGGTCCGCGCCGAACAGCGCGCTGCGGCTCAGCGCGCGCGCAGCGGCCGTGCCGCGGAACTGGCCGCTGAAGCAGAAGCCCTTGGTGTGGTTGCGGCGCTGTCCCGGATGGACGCCGAACTTGCCCTCCAGCGCATCGACCACGCGCGCCGGCGACAGCGAGGACGCAGCAGCCGGCGTCGCCCGTGGCGGCGTGGACACGTCGGGCGGCGCCTCGGGCGACGAACACGACAACAGCGCCGTCGCCATCACGGCAGCAGCCACCAGCGGAGCGATCGGAACGGGCTTCGGCTTCACGCACCCTCCTTCGGCGGAACGGGACGTACGTGGCGAACGTGCACCAGCTTAGCTTATCTACACCGCCGGTTGGCTCAGGTCTTGCGGAATACCAGCTGTCCGCCTTCGGCGTCGACGTGGACGACATCGCCGTTGCCGAATTCCCCGGACAGGATGCGTGACGCCAGCGGATTCTCGAGTTGCTGCTGGATTGCGCGCTTCAGCGGCCGCGCACCGTAGACCGGGTCGAAGCCGACATCGCTGAGCAACGCGTAGGCCTTGTCTTCGAGTTCGATGCGGATGCCGCGTTCGCCCAGCCGCTTCTCCAGTCCGCGCAGCTGGATCCTGGCGATCTCGCGGATCTGCGCCTTGTCCAGCGGATGGAACACGACGATGTCGTCGAGACGGTTGATGAATTCCGGGCGGAAGTGCGCCTGCACCACGCCCATTACCGCGGCCTTCATGTGCGTGTAGGCCTCGGCGGAGTCGTCGGCCGCCCCACTGCTCTCGGCAAGTTCCTGGATCATCTGCGAGCCGAGATTCGACGTCATCACGATCACGGTGTTGCGGAAGTCGACCGTGCGCCCCTGGCCATCGGTGAGGCGGCCGTCGTCGAGCACCTGCAGCAGGATGTTGAAGACATCCGAATGCGCCTTCTCGACCTCGTCGAGCAGGATCACGCTGTACGGACGCCGCCGCACCGCTTCGGTGAGATAGCCGCCTTCCTCGTAGCCGACGTAGCCCGGCGGCGCACCGATCAGCCGCGCCACCGAATGCTTCTCCATGAACTCGCTCATGTCGATGCGCACCATCGCATCGCTTGAATCGAACAGGAATTCCGCCAGCGCCTTGCACAACTCGGTTTTGCCCACGCCGGTCGGGCCGAGGAACAGGAACGAGCCGCTCGGTCGATCCGGATCACTCAGGCCCGCGCGCGAACGCCGCACCGCATCCGACACGACCTTGATCGCCTCTTCCTGCCCGATCACGCGCGTATGCAGCTGCTGCTCCATCTGCAGCAGCTTCTCGCGCTCACCCTCGAGCATCTTGCTGACCGGGATGCCGGTCCAGCGCGCCACCACCTGCGCGATCTCCTCGGCGGTGACCTTGTCCTGCAGCAGGGTGAAGCCCTTGTTCTCGGCTTCCTGCGCGACCTTGAGCTGCTTGTCCAGTTCCGGCAGCGTGCCGTACTGGATCTCGCTCATGCGGGCATAGTCCTGCTTGCGTTGCGCCGCTTCCAGGTCGAGACGGGCCTGCTCGATCTGTTCCTTGATCCTGGTGGCTGCTTGCAGCGTCGCCTTCTCGGCTTTCCAGATTTCTTCCAGATCGTTGAACTCGCGTTCGAGTTTTTTGATCTCGGCTTCGAGGTCGGCCAAGCGCTGCCGGGACTCGGCATCCTTCTCCTTTTTCAGTGCCTCGCGCTGGATCTTGAGCTGGATCAGGCGCCGTTCCTTGCGATCCAGCTCCTCGGGCTTGGAGTCGATCTCCATGCGGATGCGCGAGGCAGCCTCGTCCATCAGGTCGATCGCCTTGTCCGGCAACTGCCGGTCGGCGATGTAGCGGTGGGACAACGTCGCGGCGGCGACGA
>JBDSFV010000057.1:0-6740 GCA_039919355.1 Luteimonas sp.
ATCGGTGAGATCCAGTCCATCACTTCGAACTTGAAGCCTTGGCGCAGGTCACCGGAAGAGCCCGAAGGCACGTACATCGACACCACGCTCAGGTTGCCGAAGCGCGCCTCGAGGTAGCGGCCCTCATCGTCGAACGGCGCCCAGCCGAGCGCGCTGCGGAGCTCGTCGGGTTCACGCCGCGCGTAGATGGCAATGCCGCTGTAGCCCTTCTTCGTGGTCGCATCGCGGAACCATGCCTTGTAACCCTTGGGCATGCATCCTGATTTGGAGCCGGCATCGCCGGCGAGCTGGTGTTCCTGCGCCTTGGTCTCCTGCACGCACAGCACGTCGGCGTCCCGGGCGCCGAACCACTCGAAGAAGCCCTTGCTCGCGGCCGAGCGCAGGCCGTTGGCGTTGAAGCTGATGATGCGCATGCGCGGCCCGGGTGCGGATTGGCCCGATCATAGCAACGGTGCGCCGACCACCGCATAGAATCGGGCGATGACACTCCGAACTTCTGCCCGCGTACATGTGCAGCCGGTGACGCCTGCATTGGCGGACGCGGTGCGCGCACTGCGGGTGGCGCCGGCGCAGCTCGACTACGTCGGCGAGGCCGCGTTCAACCTCGCCGACACGCAGCGCGATCCGTTGAGCGAGGCGATGGCGGTGCTCGCCGACGACAGCGTGATCGGTTTCTACCGGCTCGACTTCGCGCCGAACGCAATTGTCGGCCGTGGCCTGGGCGCACCGAGCGTCGGCCTGCGCGCGTTCCTGCTCGATATCCGCCAACAAGGCCGGGGTTATGGCGCCCGCGCGGCACTGGCGTTGTGCGACGACCTGCGCGTGCGCCATCCACAGCGGCGGCTGCTGGTGCTGGCCGTGAACTGCCGCAACCGCGCCGCGATCGCGACCTGGCGCAAGGCCGGCTTCGTCGACACCGGCGAGCTGCTCGGCGGCGGACGCGCCGGCCCGCAACACCTGATGCTGCGCGGCCTCGGCGCTCCGGGCGTGGGACACTAGCGGCATGGATGCACATCGCCGCCGTTTCCTCGATCTCGCCCTGCGCGCGCAGGCGTTGCGCTTCGGCGAATTCACCCTGAAGTCCGGTCGCAACAGCCCGTATTTCTTCGATGCCGGCCGCTTCGACTCCGGCGCGACGCTGGCCGCACTGGCCGATTGCTACGTCGATGCGATCGATTCGAAGGGACCCGACTTCGACCTGCTGTTCGGCCCGGCCTACAAGGGCATCCCGCTGGCCACTGCACTGGCCTGCGCCTACGCGCGCCGCGGCCGCGACCTGCCGCTCGCGTTCAACCGCAAGGAAGCCAAGGCGCACGGCGAAGGCGGCAGCCTGATCGGTGCGCCACTGCAGGGCCGGCGCGTGCTGATCGTCGACGACGTGATCACCGCCGGCACCGCGATCCGCGAGGCGCTGGCGCTGATCCGCGAAGCGGGCGGCACGCCGGCCGCGATCGCGATCGCGCTCGATCGCGAGGAAGTCGTGGATGCCGAAGACCCCGCGCGACGTTCCGCGGCACAGGCGGTCGCGGCTGAACAGGGCATCCCGGTGATCGCGGTGGCCACCCTGTCCGACCTGCTTGCGTTTGCCGGCGAAACCGGGGACCGTGTCGCCGAACGCGGGCGCCTGCTCGCTTATCGCACGCGGTACGGCTGCCGGGCCCACTGACAGAAACGACATGCGCGCGAAGCCATCACCATCAGGTTCATTTGCAGAACAGGGGCTGCAACCATGACCACGATCCGAATCATCGCCATCGTCGTGCTGTTGGCACTCAGCGCCACGAGCGTGGCGCAGAAACGAAAATACGTGCCCGTGCCCAAGAAGTTGTATTGCTGGACCGAGAACGGCCACAAGGTTTGCGGCGATGCGCTGCCGGCCGAAGCCGCGGAGCGCGCCCGCACCGAGATCAGCGCCAGGAGTGGCCTGCGTACCGGCGAGGTTGCGCGCGCCCTCACTGAAGAAGAACGCGCGGCCGCTGCCGCCACCGCAGGACAGGCGCGGGTCGCCGCCGATGCCGAAGCTGCGCGCCAGCGTCGCGACCTGGCCATGGTCGAGTCCTACAACACCGAAGCCGACCTGCGCCGTGCCTACGGCGAGCGCATCAGCCTGCTCGACGCGTCGCTGAAGTCCTCGGCACTGGGCGAAACCAACCTGCGCCGCAGCCTGATCAGCCTGCTCGCCCAGGCCAGCGACCTCGAACTCGCCGGCAAGCCGGTCTCGGCCACCATCGTCGCGAACCTGCGCACCCAGCACGGCGAACTGCACAAGCAGAAGCGCATCTTCATCCAGCAGCGCCAGGACCGCGCCGCGCTCGACGGCGAACTCAACGACGCCGTCAGCCGCTACCGCGCGCTGAAACGGCCGACAGGCGCCGCGCCCGCGGCGACGCCCGAACCGGCGACGGCAGCCAACGGCTGACTTCGAAAGGGACGCCGCCCGGGCTTCTCCGCAAACAAGCTGGCCTTGGCCGTCCTTTTCGCCGGACTAGAACGGCAACACCAGGTCCGGCTTGATCGCCAGCAGTTGTTCACGGAACGCCGCCTGGATCCGCGCCAGCGCCGCCTGCGAATCGGCATCGAAACGCAGCACCAGCACCGGCGTGGTGTTCGATGCGCGCACCAGGCCCCAGCCGTCGGGCCAGTCCGCGCGCAGGCCGTCGATGATCGACAGGCGCGCGCCCTCGATCTTCACGCTGCGGCGGAAACGCTCGACGAACGCATGCGGATCGCCGTCGGGCGCATCGACCTTGATCTCCGGGGTCGACACACCGTTCGGCAGCGCCTTGAGCTGTTCCGTCGGCGTTTCCGGCCTCGCGGCGAGGATCTCCAGCAGGCGCGCGGCAGCGTAGATGCCGTCGTCGAAGCCGTACCAGCGCTCGGCGAAGAAGAAGTGGCCGCTCATCTCGCCCGCCAGCTCCGCCTCGGTCTCGCGCATCTTGGCCTTGATCAGCGAGTGCCCGTTCTTCCACATCAGCGGACTGCCGCCGTGGCGCAGGATGTGGCCGGGCAGGCGGCCGGTGCACTTGACGTCATAGACGATGACGGCGCCGGGATTGCGCTCGAGCACGTCGGCTGCGAACAGCATCAGCAGGCGGTCGGGGTAGATGATCTCGCCGTCGCGGGTGACCACGCCGAGGCGATCGCCGTCGCCGTCGAAGGCGATGCCGAGGTCGGCGTCCAGGCGCGCGACCATCTGCACCAGGTCTTCGAGGTTATGCGCCTCGCTCGGGTCGGGATGGTGGTTGGGGAAGGTGCCGTCGATCTCGCAGTACAAGGGCGTAACCTCGGCGCCGATCGCTTCCAGCACGCGCGGGCCGAGGTCGCCGGCGACGCCGTTGCCGGCATCCACGACCACCTTGAGGCGGCGGTCGATCTGCACGTCGGACGCGATCCGCGCCAGGTAGTCCTCGCCGATGTCGCGGTGCTGCAGCGTGCCCGGCGTATCCACGGTGTGCAGGCGATCCTCGGCGATCCGGACGTACAGGTCGGTGATGGCGTCGCCGGACAGGGTCTCACCGCCAACCACGACCTTGAAGCCGTTGTAGTCCGGCGGGTTGTGGCTGCCGGTGACGGCGATGCCGCAGCCGGTGCGCAGGTGGAAGCCGCCGAAGTAGACCAGCGGCGTCGGCGCCAGGCCGATGTCGATGACGTTGCGACCGGCCTTGCGCAGGCCTTCGGTCAGGCCGGCGACCAGGTCCGGACCGGACAGGCGGCCGTCGCGCCCGACCACGATGTCATTGAGGCCCTTCTCGAACATCAGCGTGCCGACCGCATGGCCGATCAGCTCGGCGACGCCGCGATCCAGCGTCTGCCCGACCACGCCGCGGATGTCGTAGGCGCGGAAGATGCCGCGGTCGATCTTCACCGGGCCCGGCCTGGCTTCCTGCATGACCTTGATCACCGGCGCCACGCGTGCAGGCGCAGTGGATTGCTGCATCGCCTGCGCCAGCGTCGGCTCTACATGCGGCATGCCCGCTGCGTCGACGACCCGGGCCATGGCGCCGGCGCGGCGCGATGCCAGCCACGCAAAGGCGGCAAGCCCGAGCAGCACCAGCGCGGCGATGAAGGACGGGAGTACGCCGAGTCCGAACGCACCCGACGTCGCGTCCGGAAGCGCCGCGACAATGCGCAGGTCGCTGTCCGGCACCTTCACCGCCAGCGATTCGGCGCTGGTGGCGAGGCTGGCATCGCCGCGCTGGATCACGTTGTAGTTGCCCTGGCGCAAGGCGAGGTAGCTGTCGTCGCCGACGTTGACGGCCTGCACGGCGTCGGTCGCCTGCGCCAGTGGCAAGCGCACGTAAGCCACGCCGGCCAGCTGCCCGCCGACCCGCGCCGGTGCCGCCAGCACCAGCTTGGCACCGTCGTCCTTCACGATCCGCACCACCGGCGCGTTCGCGGCTAGCGCCGCCTCGGCCACGGCGAGCTTGCCGAAGCCGGACTTCGGCAGGCCGGCGTAGGCCGCGTCGAGGTCCGCCGGCAGGATTTCAGCCTGTTCGATATGCGGCCAGCCGCCCTTGAGCTGCGCCTCGGCGCCGACGAGATCACCGGCAGCCAAGGCCGACTGCAGCGTCGGCGAGGCGAGCTTGTCGCGCAAGCGTTCAGCCTGCTGCAGCAACGCGTGCTGGGTGCCCTGCACCGCCAGGTCGCGCGACTGCTGCAGGGCCCGGCTGCGGGTCGCATCCTGCAGTTGCTGCCAGCCGCTCCAGGCCAGCCACAACGCCAGCAGCACGCACAACGCGGCCACGATCGGCAGCGCGGGACGCAATTGCGCGGCGGACAGCCGCAGGCGCGGTTTGGAGTCGCTCATGTTGTTCCCTTGTCAGCGCGCGCCGGTGTGGCCGAAGCCGCCACTGCCGCGTGCGCTTTGCTCGAAAGTATCCACCACTTGCAGGGTCGCACGCACGATCGGCAGCACCAGCAGTTGCGCGATGCGGTCGCCGGGCTCGATCGTGAATGCGGCGGCGCCGCGGTTCCAGACACTGATCAGCAGCGGTCCCTGGTAGTCGGCATCGATCAGGCCGGTGCCGTTGCCGAGCACGATGCCGTGCTTGTGGCCGAGCCCGGAGCGCGGCAGCACCAGCGCGCACAGTCCCGGGTCGGACAGATGGATCGCCAATCCGGACGGCACCAGCGCGGCATCGCCGGGCGCCAGCAGCAGTGGCGCGTCGAGCGCCGCGCGCAGGTCGAGCGCGGCGCTGGCGCTGGTGGCGTACCCGGGCAACGGCCACTGCGTGCCGAAGCGCGGGTCGAGCAGTTTCACCTGGAGGGTGCGGTTCATGCCTGCCGGCGTCCCGCGGCGAATCGTTCCGACACCAGCTCGAGCAGTGCGTCGGCGAGCTGGGTCTTCGGCGCCGGACCCAGCACGCGTTCGAAGTCGCGCCCGTACACGGTGATCGCGTTGTCGTCGGCCTCGAAACCGCTGCCGGCAACGCCGACGCGATTGGCGGCGACCAGGTCGAGTTGCTTGTTCTCCAGCTTGGCGCGCGCATGGCGCTCGACATCCTCGGTCTCGGCGGCGAAGCCGACCACCAGCTTCGGCCGTCGCGGATGCGCGGCGACTTCGGCCAGGATGTCCGGCGTGCGCACCAGTTCCAGCACCAGCATGTCGCTGCCTTCGATCTTCTTGAGCTTGCGATCGGCGATGTTACGCGGGGTGTAATCGGCGACTGCCGCGGCGCCGACATAGACATCGGCCGGCAGCGCGTCCAGCACCGCAGCGCGCATCTGCATGGCCGAGCGCACGTCGATGCGTTGCACGCGCTGCGGCGTCGGCAGGTGGACGGGCCCGGCGACCAGCACCACCTCGGCATCGCGCCGCGCGGCGGCGGCGGCGATGGCGAATCCCATCTTGCCGCTGCTGCGGTTGCCGATGAACCGCACCGGGTCGATGTCCTCGAAGGTCGGGCCGGCGCTGACCACGATCCGCACCCCGCGCAGCGACGCAGTCAACGCGCCGACTCCACCAAGGCCGCGACGATCGCTTCCGGTTCGCTCAGCCGCCCAGGACCGAACTCGCCGCAGGCCTGGGCGCCGTCGTCCGGGCCGATCACCTGCACGCCACGCGCTCGCAACGTCGCGAGGTTGGCCTGCGTCGCCGGATGCGCCCACATGCGGTTGTTCATCGCCGGCGCGATCGCGATCGGCGCCGTGGTCGCCAGGCACAGGGTGCTGACCAGGTCGTCGGCAAGGCCATGCGCGAGCCTGGCGATGGTGTTGGCGGTCGCGGGCGCGACCACGATGCGGTCGGCCCAGCGCGCCAGTTCGATATGTCCCATCGCCGCCTCGGCCGCTTCGTCCCACAGCGAGCTGCGCACCGTCCGCCCCGACACCGCCTGGAAGCTCGGCGCGCCGACGAAGCGCAGCGCGTTCGCGGTCATCGCCACCTGCACCTGCGCGCCGGCGTCGCGCAGGCGCCGCACCAGTTCGACCGCCTTGTACGCGGCGATGCCACCGCACACGCACAGCAGGATGCGACGCTCTTGCAGGCTGGCGCGGACGGTAGCCATCGCGGGTGGGACATTTCCTACAGCGAATGCGGCGGTTAGCTTACCCGAAGCGCCGGCCGCCCCCGATGCCGCGGCCGCGGCTGCAGGCACACGCTGCGGCCATGCATATCCGCGACTGGCCCGCTCCCGAACGTCCCCGCGAAAAGCTGCTCGCCCGTGGCGCCGCGGTGCTGTCGGATGCCGAACTGCTGGCGCTGTTCCTCGGCTCCGGCCTGCGCGGACTGGACGCCGTCG
>JBDSFV010000058.1:0-2535 GCA_039919355.1 Luteimonas sp.
TGGCTGGCGCTCGCTGCTCGTCGCAGGTGTGCTCGCGTCCGCGCTGATGCTCGGCGCGCTGCACACGGACATCGGCGGCATCGGCAGCGGCTGGCGCCAGCGCATTGCCTTGGCGACCTGGTTCGGCTGGCTCGCTTGGGCGTCGCTGCTGGTGCTGCGACGCCGATTACCCGGTCCGATGCCGCGGCCGCCTCAGCCGTAGCGCAGCTTGAGCCCGAGGATTGTCACCGCCAGCGCGAACGTGACGATGTTGGACAGGATCATCGGCCACGAACCGAGCACGACGCCGTAAGCCAGCCAGAACGCGACGCCGACGGTGAACACCGCATACATTCCCAGCGAGATGCCGCGCGTGTCCTTGCTGCGGATGATCTTGATCGCCTGCGGCACGAACGACAGCGTGGTCAAGATGGCGGCGACATAGCCGATCCACTCACCCATCATTGCGCGACCGCCCGCGGGCGGAATCGTACAGGTGGCCGCAATGCAGCACGCTGGCAGTCGGAGTCGCGGCGGCAGAGGATTCCCGGGCGCGAGGCGGGCAGGGCGACAAGCGCGAGCAGCAGGTCGGCGGTGAGGCGGTGCATGGTGGTTCTTCCCTTGGCTGTGGCGATACGGTTGCGGCGATCATAGCCGGGCGTTGGCGGCTTTTTGTGCGCTGCGGTAGGCTTCCCAGTCCTCCCCCTGCACCCACGCCGTGTCCACCGAGCCTGTCGCCTACGAACCTGCAGCCGTCGAATCCGCCGCCCGTCAGTTCTGGGCCGGTACCCGCGCGTTCGAGGTGAAGGAAGACGCGGCCAAGCCGAAGTTCTATTGCCTGTCGATGCTGCCGTACCCCTCGGGCGCGCTGCACATGGGCCACGTGCGCAACTACACCATCGGCGACGTGATCAGCCGCTACCAGCGCATGACCGGCAAGAACGTGTTGCAGCCGATGGGCTGGGACGCGTTCGGCCTGCCGGCCGAGAACGCCGCGATCAAGAACGCGACCGCCCCCGCGAAGTGGACCTACGCCAACATCGAGCACATGCGAGCGCAGCTCAAGACGATGGGTTACGCGATCGACTGGACCCGCGAGTTCGCCACCTGCCGGCCCGAGTACTACGTGCACGAGCAGCGCATGTTCGTGCGGCTGCTGAACAAAGGCATGGCCTACCGCAAGCATTCGGTCGTCAACTGGGATCCGGTCGACCAGACCGTGCTCGCCAACGAACAGGTGATCGACGGTCGCGGCTGGCGTTCGGGCGCGATCGTCGAGAAGCGCGAGATCACGCAGTGGTTCCTGCGCATCACCGACTACGCGCAGGAACTGCTCGACGGCCTCGACGCGCTGCCGGGATGGCCAGAGTCGGTCAAGACCATGCAGCGCAACTGGATCGGGCGCAGCGAAGGCCTGGAGTTCGCATTCGACATCCAGGGCAGCGACGAGCCGCTGCGCGTATTCACCACGCGCCCCGACACACTCATGGGCGTGACCTTCGTCAGCATCGCCGCCGAGCATCCGCTTGCCTTGCGTGCTGCTGGATCCGATCCGCAACTGGCAGCCTTCATCGCCGAACTGAAACAGGGCGGCGTGTCCGAGGCCGAGCTGGAAACCCAGGCCAAGCGCGGCCGGGACACCGGCCTGCGCGCGCTGCATCCGGTCAGCGGCGAAGCGCTGCCGGTGTACGTCGCCAACTTCGTGCTGATGGGCTACGGCACCGGTGCGGTGATGGCAGTGCCGGGGCACGACCAGCGCGACTGGGAGTTCGCGCGGCAACATGCGTTGCCGATCCGGATGGTGATCGTGTCCGCCGAAGTGCGTGATGCGCTCGACGAGATCGGCAAGCACGTGGCCGCGCACGACGATCCGATGCGCGCGGCGCTCGGCGGGTCCGGCGCGATCGACGTCTACGACACCGGCGCCGCTGTGCAGGTGGTGGAGGAGTTCCAGCGCAGCATCGAGGAGCAGGGCGCGTTCACCGAGCGCGGCTGGTTGGTGAATTCCGGCGAGTTCGACGGAATGGATTACCAGCAGGCCTTCGACGCGCTCGCCGAACGCTTCGAGCGCGAAGGCCGCGGCGCGCGCCGCGTCAACTTCCGCCTGCGCGACTGGGGCGTGAGTCGCCAGCGCTACTGGGGTTGCCCGATCCCGGTGATCCATTGCGGCAACTGCGGCGCGGTGCCGGTGCCGGAAGCGCAATTGCCGGTGGTGTTGCCCGAGGACGTGCAGTTCATGGGCACCGGCTCGCCGATCAAGGCCGATCCCGAGTGGCGCAAGACCACGTGCCCGCAATGCGGTGGCGCCGCCGAACGCGAGACCGACACCTTCGACACCTTCATGGAGTCGAGCTGGTACTACGCGCGCTACACATCGATGGGAGCGGGCTCGCCGGGCGCGACCGACATGGTCGACGCGCGCGCGAATTACTGGTTGCCGGTCGACCAGTACATCGGCGGCATCGAGCACGCGATCCTGCACCTGCTGTATTTCCGCTTCTATCACAGGCTGTTGCGCGACGAAGGCCTGGTCCACAGCGACGAACCAGCCACAAG
>JBDSFV010000059.1:0-12974 GCA_039919355.1 Luteimonas sp.
TGCAGGCAGCTGTAAGCATTCCAGCCGAGGCCGACACGCTGGCCGAGGCGCAGGCCCTTGGCCTGTTCGCCGAGCGCGGTCACGCGGCCGACGGCTTCGTGCCCGGGCACGAACGGATAGCGGGTGCCGCCCCATTCGTTGTCGAGCATCGACAGGTCGGAATGGCAGATGCCGCAATGTTCGACCGTGATCTCGACGTCTTCCGCAGCCAGCGGGCCGGGATCGAATTCGAACGGTTGCAGCTTGCCGCCGGCTTCCTGTGCGGCCCAGGCCCGGATGACGGTCATGGTCGTCTTTCCTTTTCTGACGGTAGCGCCGCAGGATGCACGGACTGGAATTCCGAAATGGTTAATCCGATGGTCCGGACGGCCGCCTTCGGCACATACTGGCGGAAAGTCCTGTCCCCAGGCACTTTCCCCACTCCGAGAAACAACCAATGACGATTTCGATGTACGGCGCTTGCGTGCCGGTCTTCCGGCAGATGCTCGGCAGCCTCGACGGCCTGCTGAGGAAGGCCGAGGCGCACGCGACGGACAGGAAGATCGATCCAGACGCGCTGCTGCAGGCGCGGCTGTTCCCGGACATGTTCCCGCTGGCGCGTCAGGTGCAGATCGCCTGCGATTTCGCCAAGTCGGTGCCGGCGCGGCTGGCCGACATTGAAGTACCGGCTTACGACGACACCGAGCAGACGTTCGCCGATCTGCATGAACGTATCGCCACGACGCTGGCGTTCATCGAAGGTCTGGACGCGGCGCAGTTCGACGGCAGCGAACAGCGCGAGATCGTGCTGCGGCCGGGCACGCCGAAGGAGCGCAGGATCGATGGTCAGGCCTACCTGCTGGCCTACGGTCTGCCGCAATTTTTCTTCCACGTCTCGACGGCATATGCGCTGCTGCGACACAACGGCGTCGAGGTCGGCAAGAAGGACTACATGGGCGCGTATTGAACGCGCTGGAGATGCCGTCGGCGCGCAAAGCCAAGGGCCGCGATCGTTGGGTCAGCTTTCCGGCAATCTTTCCTGGATCAGGTGGAAGGTCTCGCGCTCCTTGTACAGCAGCCGGACCTCGATCATGTTGCGGACGCGGACCAGCAGTTCGTCGACGTCGACCGGCTTGCGCAGGAAGTCCTTGGCGCCTGCCTTGAGTGCCCGCACGCGGTGCCCCGGCTCGCCAGTGATGGCGAGCACGGGCAGGTAGCCGTCGCGCTCGAATTCCTTCAATTCCTCCATGACGCCGAAACCGTCCATGCCCGGCATCTGCAGGTCGAGCAGGATCAGGTCATAGTCCTGGTGGCGGTGCAGGTCGCGCACGGCCTTGGGATCGGTTGTGGTCGAGACGCGCGCATACCCGGCATCCTCGAGCAGGAGCGCAAGGGTGCGGACGGCGTCCCGGTTGTCGTCGACGATCAGGATGTTCGCTTTCAGGATGTCGGCTGTGCTGATCATGGCTTGGCTGCGCGGACGGATCGGCGGACACTAGCGCCCCACCCCCGTGTGAAGCGTGATGGTCGGACGGCCTGGAGCGGATGAGGAGCCTGACATGAGTCGCGACCGCAATCCGCAAGCCGAGCAGATGGGCGACGAGTCCATGGCCCGCAACCTCGCGCACCAGGCCGAGGCGATCTGGCCGCAGGAGCAGCGACTGTTCGATCGCTACGGATTGTCGGGACCGTTGCGGATCCTCGACCTGGGTTGCGGCACCGGCGAGATCACGCGTCGGCTGGCGGCGCGGTATCCCGAGGCGACACTGGTCGGCATCGATATCCTCGAAGGCAACCTCGTACTGGCACGACGCGACAGCGCCGCGTTCGGCAAACGCATCCGCTACGCGCAGGGCGATGCGTTCGCGCTGGAACTTGCCGATGGCAGCTTCGACCTGGTGGCGTGCCGGCACATGTCGCAGGCGGTACCGGATTTCCCACTGGTGCTGGCCGAGATCACGCGCGTGCTCAGGCCCGGCGGCTGGTTGCACCTGCTGTCGGAGGATTACGGCATGTTGCATTTTCCGGCCGTGCATGGCGCCGACGGATTCGATCCCGATCGTTTCTGGAACGAGAACGCGATCCGCTTCCTGCGCAGCATCGGCTGCGACGGCCGCATCGGCCGGCATTCGCCGGCGCTGATGCAGTCGGCGGGCTATCTCGACGTGGCGATGGACTATGTCAGCATCGACACGCTGCGCGTGCCGCGCGAGACCTTCGCCGGCATCATCCGTGCCTGGCGCGACGGCTATGCGGAACCGCTCGCCGGCGCAACCGGACGCACGCTGGCCGCGGTCACCGCCGATTTCGACACGATGATCGGCGCGATCGAAACGCCGCCGCAGTACGTCGTCTGGCAGGTGCCGGTGGTCTCCGGGCGCAAGCCGCTATGAGCAGGGTACCGATGCCGATCGCCATCACCCGTGACGTGAGCCCGAGCCTCGCCGGCTGCGAACTGTCGTACGTACCGCGCACCGCCATCGACGTCGAGCATGCGGCCGCGCAGCACCTTGCCTATCGCGACGCGCTGGCAGTGCTGGGTTGTCGTGTGATCGCGCTGCCGGCCGAAGCGGACATGCCCGATGCCGTGTTCGTCGAGGACGTGGCGATCGTGCTGGACGAGGTCGCGATCCTGACCCGCCCGGGCGCTCCGTCGCGGCGTGCGGAAGGCGCGTCTGTGGCGGAAGTGCTGATGCATTACCGGCCGCTGCGCACGGTCGAGGCGCCGGGCACGCTGGACGGCGGCGACGTGCTGCGCATCGGTCGCACGCTGTACGTCGGCGAGGCGGCGCGCAGCAATGCGGCAGGCATCGCGCAATTGCGCGAGTTGCTCGACGCATACGGCTACACCGTGCTCGCGGTGCCGACCCATGGCTGTCTGCACCTGAAATCGGCGGCAACGCAGGTCGCGGACGACACGCTGCTGGTGCAGCCGGCATGGATCGATCCGGGTGTATTCGCCGGCTTCCGGCTGATCGAGGTCGATCCGGATGAGGAGCACGCCGCCAATGCCTTGCGTGTGGGCAATGGCCTGATCTATCCCGACTGTTTTCCACGCACCCGGCAGCGGCTCGAAGCCGCCGGGATCCCGGTCACCACTGTCGATGTGTCGGAACTGCAGAAGGCCGAAGGTGCGGTCACCTGCTGCAGCCTGGTGTTTGCTGAATCGATGGCCTGAATGCGCGATGGCGCGCACCCGTTTTCGCGCCGGGTGTCTCTTTCATGTCAGGTCCCTCCCGGAGATTCGCGATGCGGGTGGCAATGACTGGATCGATGACGGCGGTGCTGCTGCTGGTGGCGAACCTGCCGGCGGCTGCTTCCGCTGCCTGCATGGTCCGGAGCGGAGCGCAGACCGTGCCGCTGGTGGAGCTGTACACCTCCGAGGGCTGCAGCAGCTGTCCGCCGGCGGATCGCTGGCTGTCGGCGCATGCGGCCGATACGAGCGCCAACTGGCTGGCGTTCCATGTCGACTACTGGGACGACATCGGCTGGCCGGACCGGTTCGCGGCGGCGACGTATTCGCAACGGCAGCGCGCGCGCGTCGGCGCCGCCGGCGGAACCACGGTCTACACGCCGCAGGTGATGGTCGGGGCGCAGGTGCGGGCGCCTTGGCGTTCGGGTCCCGGCATGCGCACGGCATTGCGCGAGGCGCGGATTCCGGCGCCGACAGGTCTGGCGTTGCGTTTGCAACCCGAAGCGAACGGCTGGCAGGTCGCGCTGGGCGCCTCGCGCTCGGCGGCAGCAACCTTCGCTGCCCAGGTCTGGCTGGCGCAGTACAGCGATAACCAGAACACCGCGGTCCGTGCCGGCGAGAACGCGGGCGTCAATCTGCACCACGATCGTGTGGTCCGCCGCCTGTGGGGTCCGTGGCCCTTGGCCGGCGCGACGTTGTCGCGGCATGTGGCGGTGACTGCACCGTCGCCGCGCTGGGGCGTGATCGCCTTCGTGCAGGATGCGCGGGGCCGCATCCTGCAGTCGCTCAGCCTGCCTGCGGACGCCTGCGTCGCCGATCAGTGAGTTGCGCGGAGCCTTTGCCGCTTGCCGCGTGGCGACATAAGCTCGCTGCAACGCAAAGGAAGGACGACACATGAGCTGGCTTGGTATCGTACTGGTGGTGGTCGGTTTGTTCCTGGCACTGAAGATCGCAGGCTTCGCGATGAAGCTGGCGATGTGGGCGCTGGTGCTGGTGGGGGCGTACTGGTTCCTGGCACCGCACCTCGGCCTGCCGTGGCCGTTCTGAAGGCAACGGGGCGTACCCGGTAAAATGTGGCGATGGTCCTGAACATCGCCAGCTACCACTTCATCCCCATCGACGACCCGCAGGCGCTCGCAGCGCATCGCGACGGCCTGCGCGACGCCA
Organism: Luteimonas sp.; assembly: GCA_039919355.1. Taxonomy (GTDB): domain Bacteria; phylum Pseudomonadota; class Gammaproteobacteria; order Xanthomonadales; family Xanthomonadaceae; genus Cognatiluteimonas. The sequence continues at coordinate 4,340 of JBDSFV010000059.1, forward strand.
CCGTGGTCAGCTTCTGTACCGGCGGCATCCGCTGCGAAAAGGCGGCGTTGTGGCTGCGCAACAACGGCATGGACAACCTGCTGCAGCTTGACGGCGGCATTCTCGGCTACTTCGCGCAGGCCGGCGGCCAGGGTTACGAGGGCCGCTGCTTCGTGTTCGACGAGCGCGTGGCGCTGGATCCGGAACTCAGGCCGCTGGTGGATGCGGCCAGGGTGCCAGAGGCCCGAAGGATGGGTTGAGCCAAAGGCGATACCCATCGCTCGCGCAGCCGAGGCAAACGCGCGCGATGGGTATCGCTACGCTCAACCCATCCTACGAAGGGTGGGCGCGGTCACAGAGCAATGTTCCGGACAATGACTTGAGCCATTGAACTGCACCCTGTCCCGCGCGCCGCCCGCTGGCCAAACAGGCAGTGAGCAGGTAGCCGCCGGTCGGCGCTTCCCAGTCGAGCATTTCGCCGGCACAGAGCACACCCGGGAGGGCGTTGAGCATCAGCGCGTCGTCCATCGCTTCGAGCCGCACGCCGCCTGCGCTGCTGATCGCTTCGGCGAGTGGGCGTGCACGTTTGAGCACCAGAGGCAGTTGCTTGATGGTTTTCGCGAGAATATCGGCATCGATGCCGTGTGTTTTGCCGAGCACTTCGTACAACAGCGCGGCCTTGACGCCGGTGATGCCGGCGTGCCGGCGCAGGTGCTCGCTGAGGGAACGGCCGGCACGTGGCCTGGCGAGTTCGCCCTCGAGCCGTTGCAGGTCGCGTCCGGGAGCGAGGTCGAGATGCAGGGTCGTACTGCCGTCGCGGGCGATTGCGTCGCGCAATGTCGCCGACAACGCGTAAACGAGGCTGCCCTCGATACCGGTGGCGGTCACCACGCATTCGCCCTGCAGGGCGTGCGCGGCGCCGTCGGCATCGACCCAGTAGGCGACCACCGGTTTCAGCGGCGCGCCGGCATGGCGATCGGCGAAATGTTCGCTCCAGCCGATGTCGAAGCCACAGTTGGACGGCTGCAACCGCGCGATATCGATGCCGCGCTCGCGCAGCAACGATTGCCACGCTCCGTCGGAACCGAGTTCCGGCCAGCTGCCGCCGCCGAGTGCCAGCACGACTGCATCGGCATGCACGACCTGCTCGCCATCAGGCGTCTGGAAACGCAGCGCGCCATCCTCTCCCCAGCCGAGCCAGCGATGCTGCACATGGAAACGCACGCCGTCGTCGCGCAGCCGCCGCACCCAGCCCCGCAGCAGCGGCCCGGCCTTGCGATCCATCGGGAACACGCGGCCGGAGGTGCCGACGTAGGTGTCGATGCCGAAGCCATGCGCCCACTCGCGCAATGCGTTGGCATCGAAGTCGTCGAGCCACGTCGCGACCTCGGTGCAGCGCGAACCGTAGCGCGCATCGAAGCACGGGCGCGGTTCGGAATGGGTGAGGTTCAGCCCGCCCTTGCCGGCGATCAGGAACTTGCGCCCGACCGAGCCCTTGGCCTCGAACAGGTCGACTTCGATACCGGCCGCGCGCGCGACCTCGGCCGCCATCAATCCGGCCGGGCCGCCGCCGATGACAACCAACCGGCTCACAGGGCACCACCCGCGGCGTGTCCCGAAGCCCACGCCCACTGGAAATTGTAGCCACCGAGCCAGCCGGTGACGTCGACCACTTCGCCGATGAAATAAAGGCCTGGCACGCGCCGCGATTGCATCGTGCTGGACGACAGCTCGTCGGTATCGACGCCACCCAAGGTGACCTCGGCGGTACGGTAGCCCTCGGTGCCGCTGGCGACCAGCGGCCAGCTTGCCAGTTGCGCGGCGATGTCACGCAACTGCGATGCGTTGAACTGACGCATCGGTTTGTTTGGCAGCCAGAGTTCGCACAACCGTTGCGCGAAACGTTTCGGCAGCAACTCGCCGAGTACGGTCTTGAATTCGGCCGCGGGGCGTTCGGCCTGCAGCTGTTGCAGCATTGCGAGCGCATCGGTGCCGGGCAGCAGGTCCAGGCGCAGCTCATCGCCGGGTTGCCAGTACGAGGAAATCTGCAGGATTGCCGGACCGCTGATGCCGCGATGGGTGAGCAACATGAAGTTGCTGAAGCTCGCGTCGTTGCAGCTGGCCTCGACCGGCAAGGCGACGCCGCTCAGGTCAGCGAGCCGCTCCTGGTGCTTGCCGCTGAGCGTCAGCGGAACCAGTCCCGCGCGTGTCGGCAACATGGTGTGGCCGAACTGGCGTGCGAGTTCGTATCCGAAACCGCTGGCGCCCATGCTCGGGATCGACAGACCACCGCTGGCGACCACCAAAGCCGGCGCGGTGAAGGTGCCGCGCATGGTATGTAAATGGAAGTCGGTATCGCCATGGACCACGCGCTCGATGCTGCAGCTGGTTTCAACACGCACGCCGGCTGCGGCGCACTCGTCCAGCAGCATCTTCACGATCTGCTTCGAGGATTCGTCGCAGAACAGCTGGCCGAGTTCCTTCTCGTGCCAGGCGATGCCGTGGCGTTCGACCATGGCGATGAAGTCCCAAGGCGTATAGCGCGCCAGCGCCGACTTGCAGAAGTGCGGGTTGGCCGAGAGGAAGTTGTCGGGCGTGGTGCCGGTGTTGGTGAAATTGCAGCGGCCGCCGCCGGACATCAGAATCTTCTTGCCGACGCGGTTGGCGTGTTCGACCACCAGCACGCGCTTGCCGCGCCGGCCGGCGGTGATCGCGCAAATCAGCCCGGCCGCGCCACCGCCGATGACCAGGGCGTCGAATGTTTCTGCCACGCGTTCAGGAGGCCCGTTCGGTAGGCGCCATCCGCAGCGCCTGTTGCACCGTGACGCTGCCGCCTTCGCCATACAGTTCGACGTGGCCGTCCTGGATCATGCATTGCAGGCGCATGCCGCGGTCGGCCAGCGCCGCGAGCGCTGCCACCGTGTCCGCGGCCACGTCGATCACCGTCAGGTTGCCGCAGCGGGCCAGCGACGCCGCGGCCTTGTCCCACCAGATGTCGGCGCCGCGGCCGCTGTAGTTGACCACCACCACCTGTTGCGCGCGACCGCAGGCCTTGCGGATGCGCGAGTCGTCGGGCTGGCCGAGGTCGATCCACAATTCGATCTCGCCGGTGCGCGACTTGCGCCAGAGATCGGGCTCGTCGTCGCTGCTCAAGCCGCGGCCGAACTCGAGGCGGTCGTCGGCATACAGCGCGAACGCCAACAGCCGCACCATCAGGCGCTCGTCGGTTTCAGACGGATGCCGGGCCAGCGTCAGCGCATGGGTGGCGTAGTAGTGCCGATCCATGTCGCTGAGCTGCAACTCGGCGCGGAAGACGGTGGCCTTGAGTGCCACGGATCAGAGCGCCATGGTCAGGATGGCCATCGCTCAGGAGCCGCCGCGATGCGGCGGGCGCGGCTTGAACGATTTGCGCGGCCCGGCGGCGTGCGGCTTGCCGTCGGACGGACGCGGTCCGCGCGGACCTGGATGCGGCCGCTGGCCACGCCCGGGGGCGCCGTCCGTGTCGCCGGCCCCGGCACGCTGCAGGCGCAACGGACGCCCGGCGATGCGCACCTTCTTCAGGTGCTCGAGGATCTCGCGCGGCATGCCTGCGGGCAGGTCGACCAGGCTGTAGTCGTCGCGGATGTCGATGCGGCCGATGTAGCGGCTCTCAAGGTCGGCCTCGTTGGCGATCGCGCCGACGATGTTGCCCGGCTGCACGCCGTGCGCATGGCCGACCTCGATGCGGAAGGTTTCCATGCCGACGTCGGACGTAGATGCGTCGCGGCGTGGACGCGCTGGTGGCGCATCATCGTCGAACAGTGATACGCCAGCGTTGTCCGGTGCACCGTGCGACGGTGTCGCGGCCTGCGGAGGCGCGTACTGCCGCGTCGGCGAACGCGGCACGCGTTCGCGTGGTTCGCTGCGCGGCGGTTCACGATCGGCGCGCGGCGCTTGCGGCGGCGGCTGCAGTAGCAGTGGCGACTTGCCCTGCACCAGGGTGGCCAGTGCAGCGGCGATTTCCACCGCCGGCACATTGTGCTCGCGCTCGTAGCGTTCGACCAACTCGCGGAACAGCGACAGATCGCTGCTTTCCAGCGCGGCGCCGATCTTGCCGAGGAACTTGGCGACACGCTGGTCGTTGACCGCATCGACGCTCGGCAACTGCATCGGTTCGATCTTCTGCCGGGTGGCGCGCTCGATCGCGCCGAGCATGCCTCGCTCGCGCGGCGCCACGAACAGGATCGCCTCGCCGCTGCGCCCGGCACGGCCGGTGCGGCCGATGCGATGGACATAGCTTTCGGTGTCGTAGGGAATGTCGTAGTTCAGCACATGGCTGATGCGGTCGACGTCCAGCCCGCGCGCGGCGACGTCGGTGGCGACCAGGATGTCGATGCGGCCGACCTTCAGCGACTGGATCATTTTCTCGCGTTGCTTCTGCTCGACGTCGCCGTGGATCGCGGCGGCCGACAAGCCCCGCGCGGCCAGCTTCTCGGCCAGTTCCTGCGTGCCGAGTTTGGTGCGCGCGAACACGAGCATGCCGTCGAAGGGTTCGGCCTCGAGGATGCGGGTCAGCGCATCGAGCTTGTTGACGCCGCTGACCATCCAGTAGCGCTGGCGGATGTTCGGCGTGGTCGAGGTGGTCGACTTGATCGCGATCTCGACCGGATCCTTCAGGTAGGTCTGGGCGATGCGCTTGATCTGCGCCGGCATCGTCGCCGAGAACAAGGCGACCTGGCGCTGCTCCGGCACCTTCTTCAGCACCGTCTCGACGTCGTCGATGAAGCCCATGCGCAGCATCTCGTCGCCCTCGTCGAGCACCAGGCAGCGCAGCTCGGACAGGTCCAGCGTGCCGCGGTCGAGGTGGTCGATCACCCGTCCTGGCGTGCCGACGACGACCTGCACGCCGCGCTTGAGCGCCTGCAGTTGCGGGTAGTAGCTCTGGCCGCCGTAGATCGGCAGCACGTGGAAACCGGGCAGGTGCACGGCGTATTTCTGGAAAGCCTCGGCCACCTGGATCGCCAGTTCGCGGGTCGGCGTGAGCACCAGCGCCTGCGGCTTGAACTGCTTCGGGTCGATCTGCGCGAGGATCGGCAGTGCAAACGCGGCGGTCTTGCCGGTGCCGGTCTGGGCCTGGCCGAGCACGTCGCGGCCCTGCAGCAGCGGCGGGATGGTGGCGGCCTGGATCGGCGAGGGCGATTCGTAGCCAACGTCGGCCAGCGCGCGCAGCAGGGGTTCGGACAGGCCGAGGTCGGTGAAACGGATGGCAGTGGCGGGATCGGCGCTCATGGCACTCTCTTGGCGCCGGCGGGGTCCGGGCGGAAGCCGACAGTTTACGCGGCGGTTGTAGAGCGACGGCTTACGTCGAGGTGTTCACATCGATGTGAGGCGCGTGCGTCGGGCCAGCCAGCGGTCGAGCTGGTTGGCGAAGGTCTGGCGGTCGCGCGCATGCAATACCGCCGGACCGCCGGTATGGACGCCGGTGCCGCGGAGTTCGTCCATGAAATTGCGCATCGGCGTCGACCCAGGTCTGCGCGGGGTCTTCGATCGGTGCCGGGGGTTCGTTCACTCGCGGCGGATGGGCGTGTCGTCCTGTCCCGGAGTACCCGGCGGATTGGCCGCGTCCTTGGATGCCTGCTTCTTCGCCAGTTTTTCGTCCTGCTTCTTCTTCTTCGCGATTTCGCGCTGTCGCTTCTCGAACGAGTAATTGGGCTTCGCCATGGGCAATCTCCTGCGGGAATGGACCTATTCTAGGGCAAGGCGCCTGATGCTACCGGTGCGCGGGTCGCGACGTTCAGATCGGACCCGCTCTGGACGGCCTCGCCAGAGCCGCCTTGTCAGAGCGGCCGTACCCGGAAGTTGCGACCTTTGATCCGGCCCGCCTGCAGTCGCGCCAACGCCTTGTCGGCCTGTGCCCACGCAATCGCGACATAGCTCCGGGTGGCGAAGACGTCGATCTTGCCGATGGCATCGCCCTTCAGCCCGGCCTCGCCGGTCAGGGCGCCGACGATGTCGCCGGGGCGCAGCTTGTCGCTGCGGCCGGCATCGATGCGCAGGGTCGCCATCGTCGCCGGTGGCGCCTTGCAGGCCCTGAGATTGGCGAGCGTGGCACGTGCCCAGCGCAGCGGCGCGGCCTGCTGCTTCTCGGCGAACATCCTTTCGATCTGCAGCGCGCGCGGGACCTCGCTCGCGGTGACCAGGCTCAGCGCAAGGCCGCTGCGGCCGGCGCGGCCGGTGCGGCCGATGCGGTGCACGTAGACGTCTGGATCGGTCGGCAGTTCGTAATTGATCACCGCGGCCAGGTCGTCGATGTCGAGTCCGCGCGCGGCCACGTCGCTGGCGACCAGCACGTTGCAGCTGCGGTTGGCGAAGCGCACCAGCACCTCGTCGCGGTCGCGTTGTTCCATGTCGCCGTGCAGCGCCAGCGCGGAGAAGCCGAGATGCGCCAGCGACGACACCACCTCCTCGGTGTCGCGGCGCATGTTGCAGAACACCACCGCCGATTCCGGTGCGTGCTCCAGCAGCAGGCCGGCCAGCGCTGCCGGCTTCTGCGCCGGTTCGACCTCGAAGAACAGCTGCTCGATCATCGCCCCGTTGGCCACGCCTTCGACGGTGACCTCCAGCGGATCGCGCATCGCGTTGCGGCCGATTGCGCGGATCGCATCCGGGTAGGTCGCCGAGAACAACAGGGTCTGGCGGTCCTTCGGGGTCTTGCCGATGATCTCGCGGATCGATTCCTCGAAGCCCAGGTCGAGCATGCGGTCGGCCTCGTCCAGCACCAGCGTGCGCACGCCGCGCAGGTCCAGCGCGCGCTTGCGCAGCAGTTCCTGCACCCGCCCAGGGGTGCCGACCACGACGTGCGGCTCATGCGTCAGTGAAGCCAGTTGCGGAGCCAGCGGCATGCCGCCGGTCAGGGTGAGCAGCTTGAGGTTGGGAATCCCGGTGGCGAGCTTGCGGATGTGCTTGCTGACCTGGTCGGCGAGTTCGCGGGTCGGGCACAGTACCAGCGCCTGCAGCCGGATCTGCATGGGATCGAGACGATGCAGCAGGCCCAGTCCGAACGCGGCTGTCTTGCCGCTGCCGGTCGGCGCCTGCCCGATCAGGTCGCGGCCTTCGAGCAATGCCGGCAGGCTCTGCGCCTGGATTGGCGTCATCTGCGCGTGGCCGAGCGCGTCGAGGCCCTGGAACAGCGCAGGGTTGAGCGGCAGGTCGGTGAATTCGGTCATGCCACCATGATCGCAGCTTGCACCGGGCGGCGCCGGACAACCTCAACCCGCGAGACGCTTGAACAGCCACCACGATGCCAGTGCCGCGATCAGCAGCGATGCGGCCGGCATCATCCATTTCGGATACCAGGCGCGGTGCCGCAGCAGGTACAACCCTGGCAGCAACAGCGCCACCACGGCCAGCTGGCCGATTTCCACGCCGAGGTTGAAACCGAACAGCGACGCCAGGCGTGCGCCCTTGGGCAGGCCGAGCTCGCTCAGCGCGCCGGCGAAGCCGAAACCATGGATCAGGCCGAAGCCGAAACTGACCGTCCACACCCGTCGCGTGACGACGGGCCACAGGTTGTTCAGTGCAGCCAGCAGCACGCTGGCGGCGATCGCGGCCTCGACCCAGCGCGAGGCCGGCGTGACCCAGCCCAGCGCCGCCAGCGACAGCGTGATCGAGTGTGCGACCGTGAACGCGGTGACGATGCCGAGCACGTGCCAGAGGCTCGCGCGCAGGCCCGGAGCGGGGCGCCAGGCGCGGCCGACCCGTACCAGCGCCGCGGGCAGCAGCAGCGAGATCAGGAACGCTAGGTGGTCGTAGCCGATCAGGATGTGATGGATGCCTTCGCGCAGGAAATCCAGGAACGGATTGCCGCCGGAACGCGGCATCTGCACCAGCTGGGCATCGGCGCGGGCGATGCCGGTGACGACGGTGTTTCCCTGGTGCAGCGTGATCAGGGCGCGGTGTTGCGGATCGCGATCGAAGAACAACCCGTAGCGCACCCGCAAGGTTCCGGCGGACGGGCAGTGCGCCGTCAACTGCAGCGTGGCGTAGCTGCCGTCATCGTATTTCCGGGTCGCCAGGCCGTTCGGCGTCAGGCTGCAGGCGCCGGCGTTGGTGGTGATCGCCACGTTGGCGGCGACCAGGTCCTCCAGCTGGCCACGGACCGCGGTCAGTTCGCCCCAGGTGACGGCTTCGTCACGGTTGGCATCGAGCGGAAGCGTGAGTGCGAGATCCTTCAGCGCCAGATCCAGTTCGACCTGCATTTGGGTCGGGTCCGAAGCCGCGACCTTGATGTCCAGATGCGAAACCGACAGTGTATGCGCCGCGAGCGGCCCGCAAAGCAGCAGCAGGCCGGCGAAAACCAGCGCGATGATAAGGCGCAACTTCATGCCCCACCGCCCGGCAGCGGCGGCAGGTCGAGTTGCTGGGAGCGTGCCCAGGCCTGCATGGGTTCCAGTGCATCGGGGCGTCCGGCCGCCTTGGCGGCGCGTTGCAGCAGGTTGACGTCTTCGTAGTCGCGCTGGTTTTCAAAGTTGCGCATCGCCAGGGCCAGCGCACTGGCGGCGTCGCCGCGCAAGGTGAGCATGTACTCGGCTTCATCACGTATTTCCGGCTGGCTCCCCAGGGCGTGCGCGAGCGCATAGCGCCGGCCCTGGGCTTCGATCAGCGCCGGCGCCGACGG
>JBDSFV010000060.1:0-21847 GCA_039919355.1 Luteimonas sp.
CAAGCGGGTGGATGCCATCGCGCGGAAGCCGTGGCCGGTCATGGTGTTTTTGTCATAGCCCAACCGACGCAGGGCGGCGTTCACCGTGTTTTCGCTCATCGGTTCGCCAGCGGTGCGAAGTCCTGGAAAGACGTAGCGCCCGCGTCCGGTCAACGGCTGCAACTCGCGCAGGATCGCCACGGCTTGCGTTGGCAGCGGCACAACGTGCGCCTCGCGCATCTTCATTTTGTGCGCGGGGATGCGCCACTCGGCGGCGTCCAGATCAAACTCGGCCCACTCGGCATGCCGCAACTCGCCCGGCCGCACGAACAGCAGCGGCGCCAGTCGCAGCGCGCAGCGGGTCGCCAACTGCCCGGCGTAGTCATCCAAGGCGCGCAGCAACTCGCCCACCTTCGCAGGGTCAGTGATGGCCGCGTGCGACTTGGACACAACCGGCGCCAGCGCCCCGCGCAGGTCGGCGGACGGGTCACGGATCGCGGTGCCGTGCGCGATGGCATAGCGGAACACTTGTCCCACCCGCGCCTTCACCCGGTGCGCGGTTTCGTGCGCGCCGCGCGCCTCGATGCGTTTCAGCACGGCCAGCAATTCAGGCGCGTCGATTTCAGTCATCGGCCGGGCACCTATCCACGGAAAGACATTGGCCTCCAGCGTGCGCTCGGCTTTGGCATAGGTCGCCGCCGCCAACTTCCGCTGTTGCGACGCCAGCCAATCGCGGGCCACGCCCTCGAATGTCGTGGCAGCGGACAGCACGGCGCGCGCCTTGCCGGCCTTGCGTTCGGCGGACGGGTCGCGGCCTTCGCTCAGACCCTTGCGCGCAGCGTCGCGCAGCTTGCGTGCCTCCGCGAGCGACACGACGGGATAGACGCCAAGCGCCAGCCGTTTTTCCTTGCCGGCGTGGCGATATTTCAGACGCCAGTAGCGGGCGCCGCTCGGCGTGATTTCCAGATACAACCCGCGTCCATCGAACAGGCGTTGCACCTTGTCGGCGGGTTTCGCATTGCGAATGGCGGTGACGGTCAGCGTGTCCAAGATGCCCCCAAATACCCCCTTGACTCAATTGTGCCCCCAGATGTGCCCCCACGATTGGCGGGATGCAGCGGGACGCCCGGAACCATATTGGCACAAAAAAACCCGCTGCGGGGCGGGTTTCGTAAGGACTTGGGGGCATCTTGGGACGGCCTGAAACCCCCTTATGGTGCCGGCACCCGGATTCGAACTGGGGACCTACCGCTTACAAGGCTGTTGCTCTACCAACTGAGCTATGCCGGCGTGATGGTTTTGCGTGCTCCGGAGCGCAGCGCCGGAAATGCACATTGCCCCGGCATTCTAGCGCGAGCATCGTCGCGGCACGCTAACGCAGCTTCGCGCAATCCAGCGGCCGCACCTGCGGCGCACCGATCTTCGAGCGCGTGATTTCGGCATCGAACGCCATGATGGTGACCACGTCGAGCCAGTTCCCGATCGAAGTTGCACCCAGGGCCTGTGCCTGCACCGGGAAACCGGCTGCCTGCAGCGCGGCTTGCCGGCGCTGTGCCGCGTCCTCGTTGCCGTAGCGGCCGAGTGCGATGCTGTTGGCTTCGTCGCCGCCAGGCACGATGTAGTAATCCTGAAAACCCGCTGCGGCAATGCCCGCGGCCGCAGCCTGTGCGGCCGCACGGTCGGCGAGCGGCGGCAGCCATACGCGCCAGCCGTGCGTGGGCACGGTCTGCGCTTCGCGTACGCGCAACTGCGTCACCTGCGGCTGCAGCGTCGCCCGTGCGTTGGCGAGCGTCGACGCATCGGCAAACGGGCCGAAGGCGAGGCAACGTTCGACCACAGCTTGGGTCGTTGTCGCGGTTGGTTCAGGGGCAGGCGCGGCCACCGTCGATGCCGGTCGCGCGTGCGGCGGCACTTCGTCGAGCAACTGCAGCCGTGGCACGCCGGAAGGCTGCTCCGCCGCGCGGGGCGGTGACGGTGCCGGCCGCAGCGCCCACCACGCGGCGACGCCGAGATTGAGCACCAGCAACAGGACGATCAATGCGCGTGCGAACATGCCACCATTCTAAGCATGCGTGTCACGCGACCGTGCGCGCCCAACAGGCCAGTCCTTCCAGCACCAGCGCCGGTACCAACTCGGCGCCGTCCAGCCGTGGCAACAGCACGGACGCGCCGCCACCGTGCAGCAATACGCCTGGTGCGACGCCGAGTTGCACGGTGGCGGCCTCCACGCTGCGCGCGATCAAGGCCAGCGCCGCGCCTTCGCACCCCGAGGCGAGCGCAGCCGCGGTGTCGCCGGCAAACTCGGCATAGGTTCCGCCGACGGCGGGCAGATGCGGCGCACGTGCATGCAGTGCTTCGCGCATCAGCATCGGCGACGGCGCGATGCGGCCGCCCCGATGCAGGCCGTCGCCGTCGAGCAGGTCGATGGTCAGCGCGGTGCCAACTCCGACGACCAGCCATGGTTCCGGCGCGCGCGCATGCGCTGCCAGCAGCGCCAGGAAGCGATCGACCCCGAGCCTGCGTGGTTCGGCGTAGGCGATGCGCACGCCGGCGCAGGCGCGCTGCGTGCGTGCCAGCGAGATGCGGTCGCAGCGTCGCGTCAATGCATCGAGCAACGCGGCGGTGAGCGTGGGCGTGGCGACGCTGGCGACGCAGGCATTCTCGACGCGCGCCGGGAGCCGCGCATCCCAGCCGCCTGCGAATTCGCTGCCGTCGTGGTCGGTTCCGAGGACCTCGCCCACCACGCCACCGAGCAACGGCGCGCATTTGAGCCGCGTGTTGCCGAGGTCGAACAGCCAGGTGCTCATGCTGTGCGCACGCTGACTTCGCCGGCGTGGATGTGTTGTTCGCGTCCATCGATGCGCACGCGCAACGCGCCATCACCCGCGAGGCCCAATGCGCGACCGGCACGCGCGCCTGCATCGGCATGGAGCGCGACCTCGCGACCGGCCAGGGCATCGAAGCCGGCGTAGCGCGCCAGGAACGGTTCCAGTCCTTCCGCATCGAACCGCGCCAGTGCCGGCAGCCAGTGCTCCAGCAGCCTCACAACGATGCCGTTGCGCGACGGCGCGGCACCACCTGCGAGCGTGGCGAGATCGATCCACGGCTGCGCGATCGCCGCCGCAGCCATCGGCGGCATGCGCACATTGAGTCCGAGTCCGAGCACCGCCCGCGCCGGGCCGGCGTTCTCGCCGCCGCCTTCGACCAGCAGGCCACCGAGCTTGCGCAACCCGGCGCCATCGACGACCACCAGGTCGTTAGGCCATTTCAAGCGCACGCCCAGGAAGCCGAGCGCGTGCAGGGCTTCGGCCGTGGCGACGCCGGCGACAAGACTGAGCCCCGGCAGGCGCGCCAGCCCACCGGAGAACATCCGCGCCAGCGACAGGTACACGTTTGCCGCCAGCGGCGACATCCACTCGCGGCCACGGCGGCCGCGGCCACCGGTCTGGCGTTCGGCCAGCAGCACCGCCACGCCATCGGCGGGCGTCGGCCGGCGCAGCAATTCGGAATTGGTCGAATCCAGCGACCATGCGATCTCGAGCGCAGTGATGTCCACACCCTGCGCCGGCAACAGCTGCGCGCGGATCGCGTCGGCATCGAGCAGTTCCAGCGGTTGCGCCAGCGCGTAACCGCGCCCGGGCTGCGCGGCGATGGCGACCCCGGCGGAGCGCAGCGCATCGATGCGTTTCCATACCGCGGCGCGGGTCTGTCCGGAGGCGCGCGCCAGGTCATCGCCGCTGGCCGGGCCTGCGATCAGGCGGACGAGCAGGTCGCGCTCATTCATCGGCGGCAGCTTGGGAGGGAGGGGCATGCACTGGCGAAAGTCTGCCGGATCGCCGCCGTGCTGTCTGCTGCGACGCAGCACGCAACCTTCCGTGGCCTGCCTGCATCCACGCTATAGTGCGCTGTCGCCATCCAGCCCGGCCGGGCTTCCAGGATCGCCGTGCATGACCCGATATGCCCTGTGCCTGCTGCTGCTGTGCGCCAGTTCGACGGTGACCGCTCGCGACGCGCGCATGCACGGCGCCAATGGCGATGGCGGCGCTTGCCCAGACGCAGTTGCGAATCCGGCCGCACCGACGACCACGACCAAACCCGCGCCGGTGGCCGTGAACCGTGGCAAGGCCAAGGCGCCGACCACCTTCCGTGGCGGCGGTGACGACAGCGGCTCGCGCGCCCCGCGCTGGCACAGTTTCCTGCCCGGCATGTTCCGCTGACGCGGGACCCACGCGCGGCGCATGCTCGGACTGATCCGCCGCCTGCGCCGCGGTCCCGAACCGATCGACCCCGAACTCTGGCGCAATGCGCGTGACGGGCTGCCGTGGGTCCGTGCGCTGGATCCGTCACGCCAAGCCACGTTGGCTACGCTTGCGGCCCGCTTCCTTGCGCACAAGACGATCACGCCGGTGGTCGGGCTCGCACTGGACGCAACGCAACGCGTGCAACTCGCTGCGTTGTGCTGCCTGCCGCTGCTGGAGTTCGGCGCCGAAGGCCTGCATGGCTGGTCGCAGCTGCTGGTGTATCCGGACGCGTTCCGGGTCGGACGCAGCCATGTCGATGCCGCCGGCGTGCTGCACCAGTGGGACGACGAACTGATCGGCGAGGCATGGGAAGCCGGCCCGGTGATCCTGTCCTGGGCCGACATACAAGCCGACATCCAGGAACCCGGCGCCGGCTTCTGCGTCGCGGTGCACGAGATCGCGCACAAGCTCGACGCCCTCGACGGTGCACTCGACGGAACCCCGCCGTTGCCACGCGCTTGGCAACAAGAATGGGCGCGTGACTTCCAGATCGCGTTCGATGCATTGGCGCGCGACATCGACCGCGGCCGCCGCACCGCCATCGACGACTACGCAGCGGAAGCACCCGAAGAGTTCTTCGCGGTCTGCAGCGAGTACCACTTCAGCGACCCGGCCACGCTGCGCAAGGCGATGCAGAAGGTGGCGGGGCACCTTGCGCTGTTCTACGGGCCGGCGCCGTTTGACGCTTCCTGAGTTTGCCATGGGCAAGTACGTTCCGGCCGCGCAGCGGACGGAACGCTCTTGAATCAACAGCAAAGTCACTGGATTCCCGCCTTCGCGGGAATGACGGGCAAAAAGCTGGATTCCCGCCTTCGCGTGAACGACGAGCAAAGGGCAAGAGCCCCGTCATCCGCCTTCGGCATCGTCTCCCGCAACAGGCGGGAGAAGGAACATCAAAGGCCCGGCGGCAATCGCACCTCGAAACGTGCGCCGCCGAGTTCCTGCGAGGCGCCGACCTCGAGTTCGCCGCGATAGCTGCGCACCATGTCCTGCGCGATGGCGAGGCCGATGCCATGCCCCTGCACGCGCTCGTCGCCGCGAACGCCGCGCTGCAACACGTGGGCGATCCGCTCCGGCGCGATGCCGGGGCCGTCGTCCTCGACCGCGATCAACAAGCCGGGTCGGCGTCCCGGCGCGATCGCGCCGGGTCGGATCGTGAGCAATACGCGCGAGCGCGCCCACTTGAATGCGTTCTCCAGCAGGTTGCCGAGCAGTTCCTGCAGGTCACCGGGTTCGCCATGGAAACGTGCCTCGGGGTCGATCTCGAATTCGCAGATCACGCCCTTGGCCGCATAGATCTTTTCCAGCCCACGCACGATCTGTTCGGCGTGCGGCTCGGTCGCCACCGGCGCTGCGAACAGCTTGTGGCCACCGGACGCGGCGCGCGCCAGCTGGTAACCGACGAGGTCGTTCATGCGCCGCAGCTGGGTGTCGAGTTCCTCGCGCAGTTCGCCCTCGCCGGCGCCGCTGTCCAGGCGCGTGCGCAGCACCGCCAAAGGCGTCTTCAGGCTGTGGGCGAGGTCGGCCAGGGTGTTGCGCTGGCGGTCGAGGTTCTCGCGTTCGCTTTCGACGAACGCGTTGATGCTGTCGGTCAGCGGTTCCAGCTCGCGCGGGTGGCGTTCGCTCATGCGCGCGGCCTGGCCGCGCTGCACGCGCTTGAGTTCGGCGATCACGCGCCGCAGCGGCAGCAGGCTCCAGCGCAGGATCACTGCCTGCAATAACAGCAGCACGACCGCGGCGATGCCCAGGTAGCCCCACAGCGCCTGCCGGAACACCCGCACCTGCCGAGGCAGCGTGCCGGCGTCCTCCATGATGTAGATCGTGTAGGGGAATTCCGCGTTGTCACTCCGGGTGGCATCCACCAGGCCGATGCCATAGCGATAGACCTCACCCGGTGAGCCGTCGCTTTTCGTGATCGGCAGTGGGCCGTCGAACACTTCCTCGCGCCCGGCCAGGACTTCTCCCTGCGGCAGTCGCGGCCCTTGGGAGGAGCCAGAGTCCCAGCGTCCATTCGGCAGTTCCACTTCCGCGTAAAGCCCGCTGCCTGGGCGGTCGAAGCGTCCATCGGGCGGCACTTCGGGCGGAATCAGCGCACCGTCGCGAGCGAACTCGATGCCGCCGGCGTAGGAGAAGGCATAAGCCTTGAGCCGGTCGCGCAGGCCTTGGCCGGCGACGTCGACGAAGGCGCGGTCCAGGGCGAAACCTGCGAGCGCAAGGAATGCAACCAGACCTAAACTCGCCGCCAGCAGCTGCCGCGACTGCAGCGAGCGCGGACGCCAGCGCAGCATGGGCTCGCGCTCAACCGCCATCGACGCCCCCGGAAAACGAAGATGCCGGCCGCATCGTGCGCGCCGGCATCAGTCCCGGTGGGGGCAGGCGCGACGCGCGGTCGTTCGCCACGGCGCGATGCGCGCGCTCATTCCCCGCTCCGCGGTGCACACTTCATTCCCCGCTGCGCGGGATGGCGAAGCGATAGCCGCGGCCGCGCACCGTCTCGATCGGTTTGAGGGCGCCGTCGGGATCGAGTTTCTTGCGCAGGCGGCCGATGAACACTTCCAGCACATTGGAATCGCGGTCGAAGTCCTGCTGGTAGATATGCTCGGTCAGGTCGGCCTTCGACACCAGCTCGCCGGCATGCATCATCAGGTACTCGAGCACCTTGTACTCGTAGCTGGTGAGGTCGATGTTGCCGCCGCTGACGCTGACCGTCTGCGCGGCCAGGTCCAGCACCACCGGACCGCATTCCAGCGTCGGCTTGCTCCAGCCGGCGGCGCGGCGCACCAGCGCGTTGATCCGCGCCAGCAGCTCCTCGACATGGAACGGCTTGACCAGGTAATCGTCGGCGCCCTGCTTGAGGCCCTCGACCTTGTCCTGCCAGCTCGAGCGTGCGGTCAGGATCAGCACCGGGAACTGCTTGCCTTCGTCGCGCAGGGCCTTGACCAGTTCCATGCCCGACATCTTCGGCAGGCCGAGGTCGATGATGCCGACGTCGAACGGCACCTCGCGGCCCATGTACAGGCCCTCTTCGCCGTCCTGGGCAGCATCCACCGCAAAACCTTCGCGCTTCAGGCGCGCGGCCAGGGTTTCGCGCAGCGGGGCTTCGTCTTCGACGAGCAGGATACGCATGGGTCGCTCCGAAAGGCTTCGGCCGGGGCCGGCCGCAGGCAGAAAGGGTGCCTATTCAGTCGTCGTCGCCGCGTGTAGGCGGCTCGGGCTGCTGCGGCTTTCGCGACTGCGGATCGTCCATGTAGACGCGGACACGGCCACGGTCGTCGACGATCTTGATCCGGTTGACGCTGCGGCCGTCGAACGGGACGCGCTCAGCGCTCAGGATCTGGCCTTGGGTCTTGCGCTCGATCCGGCGCACGCTGTCCGACAACGGGTCATCCCCATGCTGGCGCGATGTGGCCGGCGCCGAGGGCGGCGGCGAGTGCCGGGCCCGCGGTGGCGCCGCGGACGCGACCGCACTCGCCGCCGCCAGCATGGCAACGAGGAGGCACGACGGCAGCGGACGGCGCAACGACATGGGAACCCCTGAGAGTGGCGTGAAGCGGTTGTGGAGATTATTGTCGAAATCCGGCGGTGAACAGCCCTTAACTTTTGCCTGCAGCCGCTGGCCGGTGTTCAGACCCGGGTACGTGGCCGCTTCAGAAAATCTCGCCGACGCAGCAACGCAGCGAGCCGCCTCCGGCCTCGATCGCATCAAGCTCGATGCTGCGCACTGCGAACCCGGCGGCAGCCAGCGCAGTGCGGCTGACATCGGTCAAGGCGCGCGCGGCGGTCGCGCTCATCCACACGCTGTCCTGCGCCAGCGCAATCGCGTTGCCGGCGAAGGCGGCGTGTTCGGCCGACGACAGCAGGATCGCATGCGGGGCATACAGTGCAGCAATCGCCTCGACCGCGGCCGGATCGGAAAAGCCTTCCACGCAGACCAGCACCGCGCGCCCGGCCAGCACCGCCAGCACCACGTTGGTGTGGTATTCGCCTGGGGCGAGGTCGAACAGTAACGTGACGCGCAGGCCGAAGGCGTCGTGCATCAGCCGTGCACCTTCCTCATCGCAGCGCTCGGACAGGCCGCAGAACCCGATGCCGCGGGCGCGATCGATGGCGAGTGCGCCAGTCAGCTCGCAGGGGTGCGACTGCGTCGACAGGTCGATCTCGGCGTAATCGAGCACGCCGCCGAAGAAGCCGCGGATGTCCGCGCGCATCGCTTCGCGCTGGCGCACCGGATGGCGCATGCGACCGACGATATAGCGTCCGGCCGCGGTGGCGAACACGTTGTTGGGGAACAGCGCATCGGGCGTGGCCGGATCGCCCGGGAAGCACAGGGTCGGCAGTTCGCTGGCGAAGGCGCGCTGCAATTCACGGTGCTGCTGCGAAGCGCGGGCGGCGTCGAAGGCCGAAGCCTCGGCCATGTAACGGTTGTCCGCCGCGGACTGCTCGGCGAGCTGGAAACCGTCGGGCGCAACCAGGAAGGCGGCGCGCGCGGTGGTCGGGCCGAAGTCCGGTGCCAGCGTGCGGGCGAACTCGAGGAAAGCGACAGGGTCGCGGGTGATCATGCGGCGAGGCGTGGCTGTGATTCGGTATGGACCAGCGCCGACTCGATCAACGACCAGTCGGCACCGGGCTTGTGCGCGCCTTCGCTCAGGACCTGGCGGAAGACGCGACCGCCGCGCTCGCCATGGAACAGGCCGAGCAGGTGGCGGGTGATGTGCTTGAGCGCGATCCCCTGTGCCAGCCACGCCTCGACATGCGGACGCAGCGCGCGCAACAGGTCCGCGCGGCTGCGCAGCTCGCCGCCGAACCAGGCGACATCGAGCCGGTGCAGCAGGTACGGATCATGGTACGCGGCACGGCCGAGCATGGTGCCGTCGGCGTGCGCGAGGTGCGCGGTCGCGTCCGCCTGCGTGGCGATGCCGCCGTTGACGATCACCTGCAGCTGCGGCCGTTCCTGTTTCAGCCGGTGCGCCCAGTCGTAACGCAGCGGCGGCACCTCGCGGTTCTCCTTCGGCGACAGGCCCTTGAGCCACGCATTGCGCGCATGCACCACGAACATGCGGCAACCGGCAGCGGCGACGCGGTCGATGAAGGCGCGGAACACCTCGTAGTGCTCGTCGTCGTCGACGCCGAGACGGCACTTCACCGTGACCGGAACATGCCTTGCTGAAGCCGGCGTTGCAGTAGCCGCGCACGCAGCGATCATCGCCGCGACGCTGTCGGCGACCAGCCCCGGCTCACGCATCAGGCAGGCACCGAAGCGCCCGGCCTGGACCCGGTCGGACGGGCAGCCGACGTTGAGGTTGATCTCGTCGAAGCCGGCGTCGGCGCCGATGCGCGCAGCCTGCGCCAGCCGGTCCGGCTCGCTGCCGCCGAGCTGCAGCGCGACAGGATGCTCGACCGGATCCAGCGCCAGCAGCTTGTTGCGGTCGCCATGGAGCACGGCATTCGCGTGCACCATCTCCGTATACAGCCGCGCATGCGGCGCCAGCACGCGATGGAACACCCGGCAATGGGTGTCCGTCCAGTCCATCATCGGGGCGACGGACAGGCGCAGTGGCTCGGCGGGGATGGCATGGGACGCGGTCATGCGGCGCGCATTGTACCGGCGCGGCCGGAACGCCCGCGCCCTAGGCCTGCGAGAGGTGCGCGATCGCCGCGGTCGCGGCCTCGCGGTCATTGTCGTCGAACGGGGTCACCACCAGTTCGGTGACGGTGCCGGGGTCGAGACAACGCACGTTGACATCGATGCCATCGGGGTGGCTACGCGGCACGTAGAAACTCTTGATGCCGCAATGGCGGCAGAAACGGTGCCTGGCCGCGCCGGTATGGAAGGTGTATTCGGCCAGATCGTCGGCGCCGGACAGCAGCCTGAAGCGCGCGGCCGGCACGATCAGGTGCAGGAAGCCGCCCATGCGGCAGATCGAACAGTTGCAGTCCAGCGCTTCGATCCGCGCCGCCGCCTGTACCTCGAAACGCACACGGCGGCAATGGCAGCCGCCGCGATGCGTGACCAGTGGGGACGGGACGGGCGTGTTCACCCGTCCAGCTTACTCAACCCTTGCCGTGGCCCTTGCCAGGTTTATCCTTGGCCTTGCCCTGGCCGCCGCCGGATTTGTCCGGACCTCCGGCCTTGCCGTGATCACCGGACTTGCCGCCTTTGGCCGGATGGTCGTCGCGCTTGGCATTGCCCTGGCCGCGGTCGGACTTCATGCCCTTGCCGTGGTCATTGCCCTTGTCGTGCGCCATCGACTTGCCGGAATGGCCCGGGCGTTCGAACAGGGCGATGCCCTTCGGACCCTTGCCACGATGCGGGAAGTCGACGCGCAGGGCATCGTCGATCTGGATCGGCCGGCCCCAGCGATCGTAGGTCAGCACGAAACCCTTCTTGAGGCGGTGGAACTGGGGCGAGCCCGGCTTGATGCCGTGCCGCATGGCGATCACGCCCCAGCCCTGGCCGTGGTTGCGATCCCATTGGTCGACGACGCTGCGGCACGGCTGGCCGACGACCTGCGCCAGTGCACAGGCGTAGTAGATGTCGCCAGGCGCCCAGCGGCGGTTGATCAAAAGGTCGCTGACGAGGTCTCGCGGCGCGCCGTAATAGCGCGTCATCTCGTCGATGAACGGATCGCGGTAGCGATAGCCGTACTGGTTGATGTCATTGAGCCGGTTGTCGACCCAGACATCACCGGAGCGCGGGTTCCAGCTGAACACGAAATCCTGCGCGACTACGCCGCCGGCGGCCGCCGACAGGGCGGCGGCGAGGAAGATGGCCTTCAGTTTGCGGTGCATGTTTGCCTCCAAATGGGTGCGGCGACCCGGCATCCGACGACCGGCTCGTGCTGGACCCTGTCCAGTGTTGCGGGCGCACAATGAATGCCCTGTGTAAGCCGGTCAAAAATCGGACATGACGATGATCGTGTTCATGGGGCGGACGCAACCGTGACGGGCACGAGAAAATCGTCCTCGCGCTGCGGGAAACGATGGCCGCGGCCATCGCGCGGCTGCAGGCGGCCGTCGGGCAGCAGGGCGTAGACCCGCATGCCGCCGCCATCGCCCAGCAACTGCAGCAGTGCGTCGTCGCGCTGCCAGCGTCCATGCTCGACGAAACGTGCGCTATCGTCGGCGGCCAGGTAGGTTTCGGTCAGGGTGTAATCGCGGACTTCGCCACCGCGTTGCAGCACCAGGCGCGTGTCGATGGCGTCGCAATCGGCGCAGGCGAGTTCGCCATGCCATTCGATGCGGCCATCGCCGCCGTCCAGCTGGGGCAACCCCGTCGTTGCCTGTGGGTTCGTAGACGATGGTCCGCCGCAGCCGGCGAGCGCCGCAGACAGCAGCCATGCGCAGGCGGGCAGTGCGCGGGCGGACAAGATCGGGCTCATGCTGCGATTGTGCCGCAGCCGTGCACGCGGCGTCCCCGGATCCAGTCCGGGGCAGGCCCTGCACGTGGCCATGACGTTACGGTACCTACGTTTGCCTGTATGGGACTCCATGTCCTCACGAAGAAACAACCCGCCATGGACGCTACCCGACATTCCCACCCGGTTTCCCCGCGCCGGCGCCGGCGCTGGCTGATCGTGCTGGCGATCTGCGTCGTGCTTGCCGGCATCTATGCGGGCGCGCTGACCTGGGTGACGCAACGGCTGGAAACCGATATCCAGAAGAGCATCCGGCCACTGCCGGCGATGGTCGAGGATC
The DNA here is from genome assembly GCA_039919355.1 of Luteimonas sp. Taxonomy (GTDB): domain Bacteria; phylum Pseudomonadota; class Gammaproteobacteria; order Xanthomonadales; family Xanthomonadaceae; genus Cognatiluteimonas. The sequence continues at coordinate 11,976 of JBDSFV010000060.1, forward strand.
ACCAGCACAGCAGCGACTGACCACTTTCGGGACCATCGCGGAGCTGCTCAGCGCGCCTCGAGCACGAACTTGCCGAAGGCGACGCCGATGTCCCAGCCCTGGCCCGTGCCGGCCAGCGCCAGCGACACATCGCCCTTGGTCATCACCTGCGCCTTGCTCGACTTCGACGCGCCGGCATGCGCCTCGGCGGTGGCGTAGGTGCCGAGCACGTCGCGGATGTCGTGCACGCCGGAAAACTCGCCGGTGCCGTTGTCGATGCGCGACTTGCCGAAACTCAGGCCGCCGCCCTTGGCATTGATCCGCACCGCCAGGCGCTGGCCGTTGTCGCAGCGGACCGTGCCTTGGCCCGAGGCGGTCTTGTAGAACAGCGACCAGCCGGCGATGTCGAACGTGAGCTTGCAGTCGATCGGACCGGCGGCGGCGGCCGGCGCCGACACCAGCGCGAAGGCCAGGGCGACAGCGGCGCAAACCGGGTGGAAGCGCACGGACTTGGAGCATGCGGAATTGGACATGGCCGGCCTCGGCGTGAACTGGGGTGCGGCTAGCCTAGCCCCGTCCGAGGCAAACAAAAAGACGGCGCCGAATCCGGCGCCGTCCCTGCTACTGCTGCCTGTCGACGATCAGTCGTCGTCATCGTCACGCCAGCGGCGGCCATCCCACCAGCGGTCATGGTCGTCGTCGCGGTCATGGCGGCTGCCGTGGTGCTTGGCCTTGCACTTGCCATGCTTGTTGCACTTCACGTCGCGGCTGCCCGGACCGTTTTGGTAATAGCCATAGGCATTGCCATACGGCGGACCGTTGCGATCGTTGTAACGTGCGTAATCGATGCGGCGACCGTACTGGTCATGGATCCGGCGCCCGTACTGGTCGTAGACCACGCGCTGGTTGTAACCGTACGGCACCTGGCGGTAATAGACCGGACGACCGTAGCGGTCGCGGCTGACCACCAGGCGGTCGTTGTAGCCGTAGTCGCCATTGCGGTAGTAGGGCGTGCCGTTGTTGAACACGACGTCGGCGATATCGACCAGCACCCGCGTCAGGCTGTCCTGCGCCTGCACCGGGGCCGGTGTCATCGCACCGAAGCCGAGGCCGGCGGCCAGGACGGCCGGGGCAAACCATCGGGACAGGGTACTCATGTGTTTCTCCCTTCCACCCGCGCCAATCGCGGGCACGACGCCACCATGCCGCCGCGCCGGTGAACCGGCTTTTAATCGCAGCGACCCGGCTCAGCTGCGGTTGTGCGCCGTGAAGGCCGCATTCATCGTGGCGATGCCCCGCACCGCCTCCGCAAGCCCGGCCGCGGTGCCGACACTGCGCAGCCGCGGCGCGTCGTCGGCGACGACCGCTTCGGCCTCGTGCGCCCAGGTCACGTGGTAGGGCATGTGCACGCCCCAGCCGCCGAGTTCGAGCACCGGCGCGATGTCGGAACGCAGCGAGTTGCCGATCATCACGAATTGTGCCGGGGTGACGTCGAACTCGGCCAGCACCCGCGCATAGGTCGCCGCATCCTTCTCGCTGACGATCTCGATGCGCTGGAACAGGTCGGCGAGCCCCGACTGCCGCACCTTCGCTTCCTGGTGGAACAGGTCGCCCTTGGTGATCAGCACGACCTCGTGCGCCTGCGCGATCGCCGCCACCGCGTCACGGATGCCCGGCAGCAGTTCGACCGGATGCTGCAGCAGCGACTTGCCGAGCAGCACGATGCGGTGCAGGTCGGCGGCGCTGACGCGCGCATCGGTGATCGCGACCGCCGCCTCCAGCATCGACAGCGTCATGCCCTTGGCGCCGTAGCCGAACAGCGCGAGGTTGCGCTTCTCCACCGCGTACAGGCGCTCGTGCACGTCGTCGAGGTCGACGTAATGGCCGACGATGCGCTCGAACTCCAGCTGCGCGGCGCGGTAGTAGTCCTCGCTCTTCCACAGCGTGTCGTCGCCGTCGAAGCCGACCAGCCGGATGTCGTTGTCCATGGCTCCAGTCTAGCGGCCGCACATGGAAAAGGCGGCCCGCAGGCCGCCCCTTCTTCGTGCGTATCGTCGCGTGTGACTGCTCAGCCGTTGTTGCCGGTGGAGCCGTTGCCGCGGGCGGCGAGCCAGGCCTTGTATTCGTCGGCGGTGAGCGCGCCGTCCTTGTCGGCGTCGGCCTGGTCGAACACCTCGGTCAGGCTGTCGATGGCCGCGGCCTCGGTCCTGGTCAGCTTGCCGTCATGGTCGCCGTCGAGCTGCGACCAGGTCACCTTCTTCGCCGAAGTCGACGGCTGCGCCGGGGTTGCCGGCGTTGCCGGGGTGGCGGCCATGGCGGCCGTGTCGGCGCTCGGCGGGGTTGCGGGGGTCGCAGACGTTGCGGCCTGCGCGACAGCGTTCACCTGCGCCGTGGCGCTGGCGTTGTCGTCCTGCGCGAACGCGAGCGGTGCGGCCAGGGCGGCGGTGATGGCGGAAATCAGGATCAGGGAGTTGCGTGAAGTCATCGGTTGTCGCTCCATGGGGGAAAGGTGGAGAGCACGATCTGTCTGTGCACTGCCCCGCCAACACTGCCGCCGTGTCGATGAACCGCAATGCGTGCCGAACCGTTAAGGCAACGTTGGTTTAACCATTCCATCCGCGGAACCGACTAGGTGGCGGGTCGATGCACATCACACGCAATGCTGGAGACCGCATGGGAGCAAGCCTCCGACATCCGGCTCGAACAACCCTCCGCACATCTTTTTCCTGAACCCAACACAACCTTCACCAGCACCGAGCGGCGGGGTGGTCATGCGCTGCACCCGCGTCTTCCCGAACCACAAAGCCTGCGCGGATCAGGCATCGTCCTCGGCGCTGGCAGTGACCTGCGGTTCGCCGTCATCGTCGAGCATGACCGCAATCGTGATCGGCCGGCAGCAGACCTGGCAATCCTCGATGTAACGCTGGTCGCCGGCCGAGTCGTCGATGAAGATCTCGATCGATTCGCCGCAATAAGGGCACTGGATGTCGACGCTCGGCAGCATGGTGGCACTCCAAGGGCGGAAGTGAATTTGGCACCGGGTTCCCGCAGGCGCCCGCTGTGGATTGAACAGCCAGTCAATGCGGCGTGCCGCGCCCGCTATTGTCCGTCCAGCGCCGTACGATAGCGGTCGTGCAGCGCCTGCACCTTGGCGACGTAGGCCTGGGTCTCGGCGTACGGCGGCACGCCGCGGTAACGGCTGACCGCGCCGACGCCGGCGTTGTAGGCCGCGGCGACCAGCGCGAAGTCGTTGCGGTAGCGCCGCATCAGCGACTGCAGATGGCGGGCGCCGGCGCGGATCGACTCATCGGAGGCGTAGGGATCGCGCACGCCGTATTGCCGCGCGACGTCCGGCATCAATTGCATCACGCCCTGCGCGCCTTTCGGCGAGAGCGCCCCTGCGTCGAAACCGCTCTCGGCATGGGCGATCGCTCGCAACCAGGCATCGTCGACACCGGTGGCCTTCGCCGCGGAGCGAAACTGCGCAGCAAAGCGGTCGAGCTGCGGCTTGCCGACAGTGCCAAGGCCGGTATGCGCCGGCGATCCCGGCGGCGTGCGCACGGTGAAGGCGAGCACCTTGGTCGATCCCGGCAGGTTGCGCGTGCTGTACACGGTCCTGCCGTCCTGCTCGCGCTGGTACAGCGTGCCCTGCACCACGCCGAGGTTGCCCCACAGGTTGGGCAGCCTGGCGGCGTTGTCCTCGATCTGTTTGGCGACGCAACGCGAGCCCGGTTCCGGCGCGGTGGCGAGGCTGACCGTGCCGTCGCGCACGCAGCGATACACCGTGCGCGCCTGCACGTCGGTGCCGGCAAGCAGCAGGCCCGCCGCCAGCAACGGCAGGCCGCAACGCGAGCGTGCGAACTTGGCGATGGAATGCATGGCGCGAAAACCGCCCGCGAGCCTGGGGGCCAGAAGCTTAGCGCTTCCGGACGAGGAGGCAGGTGCCAGAAGTCACCATGCCGGCGCTGCGATCAGGTGCGCAGGCGCTCGTCCATGCCGGGCGCCGATGTACGTTGCGGCGTTTGCCGTCTTATCAGGCCGAGTGCGACGTGGTGGTTCCCGTCACGCTGCCTCGAGCGACATCCGCGCCGCGTTCGCGTCCAGCCATTGCGCGAAGGTCTGCAGCCGCGGATTGAGTTGCCGCGTCAGCGCCGCGTCACGTGCACCGCAGAATGCATCCTCGAAGTCGTGCTTGAACTGGAACATGTTGCCGAGGTCCTCGGCACCGGGGAAACCGAACGTGCGGTATTGCGCCGGCGTCACCGCGTTGTAGTGCACGTCCCGACCCAGCGCCTTGCCCAGCGCCGCGGCCATCTGCGTTCCGGTCAGCACCTCGCCTACGATGCCGACGGTCTTGCCGATGAATTCTTCGCCGAGCTTGAAGATGCCGTAGGCGCTGCGGCCGATGTCCTCGGCGGCGATGCCGGGCAGCTTCGCCTCGCCCATCGGCAGGGTGAATTGCAGGCGGCCGTCCGCATCCGGTTTGGGGCCCATGCCGAAGTGGATCAGGTTGTCCCAGTAGAACGAGGTCAACAGGAAGGTGGTCGGCACGCCGGCCTCGGTGAAGCGCGCGTTGGATTCACCTTTGGCGTCGAAGTGCGGAACCTTGTACTCGCCCATCAACGTCGGCATGCGCTCGTCGGACAGCGGCACGCGCTGGCGCGTGTCCTCCAGCGTCGACCAGATCACGTGCTTGACGCCCGCGGCCTTCGCCGCCTGCGCCAGGTTGCGTGCCTGCGCCTTCTCCTTGCCGGGTGAGAAGTGTTCCCAGAAATTGGTGACGAAGTAAGCGCCGTTGGCGCCGCGTAGCGCGCGCTCCAGGCTGGCTTCGTCGTCGAGGTCGGCGGCGACTACCTCGGCACCGCGCGCGGCCAGGGCCTTCGCCTTGTCGGACTCGACGTCGCGGGTGATTGCGCGTACCGCGAAACCGCCGTCGGGATCGTCGAGGATGGCACGGGCCAGGCCACCGCCCTGCGCGCCGGTGGCACCGAGGACGGCGATGATCTTCTTTTCGTTCATGGGGACCTCTTGCGGGGAAGCGTCGCGCCGGCTGCGCGAGCACGATCACCAACGCGGACCCGCCGCAATCCCGGCCAGTAGGCTGGGTTGGATTCACCAACCGGGCAATAGGCACGTCGAGATGCTGGTTTGATGGAGCCAACCCAGCCTATGGCCTCCGCAACTAGCGGGGCGCTCCCATGAAATCCATCTTGCCGATCGGCACGCCGGCCTCGCGCAGGATCGCGTAGGTGGTGGTGGCGTGGAAGAACAGGTTGGGAATCACAAAGTCGAACAGGTACGACTGTCCGTCGAAATGCATCTCTCCGGTGGGCATCTTCAGCGTCACCGGGCGCGCCTCGCTGCCGTCGATCTGTTCCGGCTTGAATGTCCCGACGTGCTCGATCGTGCGCTCGATGCGCGCGTACAACTGCGCGAACGTGGTCTCATCGTCCTCGAACTTCGGCGGTTCGATGCCGGCAAGGCGGTAGCTGCCATTCTTGGCCATGTCGGCGGCGATCTGCACCTGCCGCACCAGCGGCAACATGTCGGCAATGAGCCGCGTCTGCAGCAGCACGCCGGGCTCGAAGCCCTTTTCGACGGCGAACGCCTCGCCCTTCTGCAGCACGTGGCGCAGGTTGTCGAGTGCACGCACGAAGATGGGGACGGAGGCTTGGTACATCGAGATGGTCATGGCGAATATTCCTTGGGGCAATTGGCCAGGCAGGCTGGAGGTCGAAGGCCGACAGTGCGCAGATTAAACCGCGCTAACAGCGATTTCACGCGGACTTAGCTGCCGTCGTCCTATGACTGCGGTTTCCGGGTAACCAGACGCTGGGAGGCGGGTCATGAACAATGCCTTGAAGGTCGCTGCCCTCGCCCTTGTGTGCCTGACCCCCAGCACGACCCACGCCGGTGGCCTGGTACAACTGGAATTCAAGCTCGCCAACTTCAGTGCGCCGCTGGCGATAGACAACAGCTTGCTGCCGCTCACTGCGGGCAGGCACATCGTCTACTACGAAGTCGAAGGCGACCAGTGCGTGGTCAACGATTTTGTCGTCACGCGCTCGACCAAGCATGACTTCCGCGGCAAGTACGCCGGCCTCACCGCGCGCGTGGTCTCCGACAAGGCGTGGCTGGACAAGGCCTGCAACGGCGGCCGCGACCTGCTGCTCGAAAACACCGTCGACTGGCACGCGCAGGACAACGCCGGCAACGTCTGGTACCTCGGCGAAGACACCACCGAATACTTCTACGACGACGCCGGACATCCGCTGGGCACCAGCAAGGAAGGTTCATGGGAAGCCGGCAGGGGTGGCGCGGAGGCAGGCCTGGTCATGCTGGCCAGGCCCGCGCCCGGGCTGTTCTACCAACAGGAATTCGCTCCCGGCGTCGCCGAGGACGCGGCCAAGGTGCAGAAGGTCGGTGTCGCCGTCTCGATCGGGCTGGGCGACTTCACCGGTTGCCTCGTCACCAAGGAGACGACGGCGTTGTCGCCCGGCAGCATCGAGTACAAGTCCTACTGCCCGGAGGTCGGCCTGGTGCTGGTGGAAGTGAGCGGCAACAAGGGCGGGGCGGAGGCGGTCGACCTCGGCCTGGACTGACGGGGAAAGCATCGCCATCGATCGTGTCGCGAACGATGCGGTTCTCAAGCGATGGGTATCGCTGCGCTCGACCCATCCTACGGACTCATGCCACGCTCACCGCCTCGGATTTAGGGTGCGCAAGCCACCCCCGACCCGGAGATCGCGCATGGCCACCAAAAAAACCGGCGGCAAGTCGAGCACCACCGGCAAGACCACCAAGACCGTCAAGAAAGCGTCGGGCAAGCGCGAGCTGATCGCCCCCAACGACGACAAGCGTTACATCCGTCGCGACGAGAAAGGACGTATCCGCGAGAGCGACGACCAGGGCAAGTCGCTCGCCGCCGATGTCCGCCAGCCCGCCAAGTCCAAGGTGCCGGCAGGCCAAGGCGACAAGGGCGACCAGAAGCGGAAGCAGTAGCGTGACCACCACCGCGCAGCAAACAGTCCTGACCGACGACGAGAGCGCATGCCTGCGCGCGATCGCGCAGGGAACGCCCAGGCCGGCGGCAGATCCGGTGGTCTGCGCGCTTGCGGCGAAAGGCATGCTGGAATCCGACGACCCCGATCGCCACAGGCTGACCCCCGCCGGCCAGCACGCCGTGAATGTCGCCGGGCCGGGCACGGTTCCCGGGATCGACAGCTGATCTGGACGCCGATCCTGGCCTTGTCAACCCGGCAGAAAAGTGTCTCTGACGCTGTTTTCATTTGTTGATTCGGAGCAAACGATTTGTCTGCGTCGAAACTTGGCTGGTGTAGCCAACCAAATCTACGACCATGGCGTGCGAACCGAAGGGTTCAGTTGTTGGCCAACTCCTTCAGCTTCGCTTTCATCTGATCGATCTCGGCTTGCTGGCCCGAGACAATGCCTTTGCACAGCGCCTCGATCTCCGGGTCCTGTATGGATGCCCTCTCACACATGAGGATCGCTCCGGCATGGTGGGGAATCATTGATTTCAGGAACTGCCGGTCCGAAATCGCGACCTGTTGCCTGATCAGCAGCCAGAATCCGATCAGCGCCACTGCCCCCGCGGCGATGAGCAGGGCGTTCAGTGTCTTGTCCTGGTACATGGCGCCCATCAAGACCAGTTCGATGATCAGCATCGGCGCAACCATCAGGCCGGCCATGTAGAACTGGTTGAAATTCGGCAATGCGTTGGCAAACGTATTGACCATCGCATACATCAGGACATACATGGACAGGAAAGACAGCACGATCATCGCGAGCAGGCGGCCGTAGTGCCCCTTGCTCATTGTCTTTTCCATTGTCGTCTTTTCCATTGTCTTCTCCATACCGGTAGCCTCCCAACCAGGTTGCGCCAAATGTGCGTCAATGATGCTGGGTTGATGGAGGTAACCCGGCCTACGGTCCTATGGCCGGGTTGGCCAACACGCTGCCTACCAAGCCGTCTTGCAAAAGAACGAAGAAGAGATTTATCGCAACCGGCGCGACTACGCCGCCAATGATGGCGACCAAGATCATCATCACGAACGAGAACAGCACCACATCAAACATGCGCGCGAAGTAGCGATGCCACGGGCGCAGCGGTCTCTCCAGTCGTTGGCTTGAACTGCAATCCGGAAAAATCTGAAACGGACATAGCTTCCCCTGAGTCGATCAACTTTCGGAAGGCACTCTGACCCCGTTATGGCTCGAAGGTTTCACCCGCACTTCGAATACCCGCAATTCAAGCACGTCGCACACCCGTCCATCATGACCACCGCCTTGGCGCTGCACTTATGGCACATGGCCGCGGACGGCGGGAACGAGGCGCCGTCGCCGGTGACTTCGATGTCTTCGTCGGCATTGGGATCAAGGGCAACCCCTCCCCGGCCCTCCCCTTCGCTGCGCGAAAGGGAGGGAGCTTTGAGCGCGGACTGACCGGCGGCGCCGGCCAGGTCGGCGCTTATCTCAGATTTTTTTTTTGAGCGCTCGTCGTACGCCCGGCGCTTCTCGGCGATCAGCGCCCGCGATGCGGGGCTCATCTCGGGGTCGTGGATCATGCCGATCGACTTGAGGTGGTCTTCCACGATCGCGCCGAGCTCGGCCACCAGCGACGGCATGTACACGCCGCCGGCCTTGAAGTAGCCGCCCTTGGGATCGAACACCGCCTTCATCTCGTCGACCAGGAAGGTGACGTCGCCGCCCTTGCGGAACACCGCGGACATGATCCGGGTGAGCGCGACGATCCACTGGAAGTGGTCCATGTTCTTGGAGTTGATGAAGATCTCGAACGGGCGGCGCGACTCGTACTCGCTGCCGGCGTTGAGCACGATGTCGTTGATGGTCACGTACAGCGCGTGCTCGAACAGCGGCGACTTGATCTTGTAGGTGGAGCCGATCAGCACCTCGGGGCGCTCGATCCGCTCGTGCATCTGGATGACGTCGGCCACCGGCAGCGCGGCCTCGACCACGGCGCGCGGTACGGCCTCGGCCTTGAGCGCTTCGCGCGCCTTGTCCTCCGGGGTGACGACGGCGTAGCCCTTGATTTTCTTTTCGATCTTGACGGACATGTACTCGTGGTCCTGGTGCGGTGCAGATGCGGTTCGATGATGCCTGGTTGACTCGCCGCCACCCCAACCCTCCCCCGCTGCGCAGGGGAGGGAGTGGCGGAATTACTTCTTCTTCGCGGCCTTGCGCGCGGTCTTCTTGGCCGGACGGCGGGTCGCCTTGCGCACGGCCTTCTTGACCGAGGCCTTCCTGGCGGCGACCTTGCGGCCGACCTTCTTGACCGCCTTCTTGACCGAAGCCTTCTTCGCCGCGACCTTGCGCTTCACGCTGGTCTTCCTGGCGGCGACCTTGCGCTTCACGGTCGCCTTCCTGGCGCCGGCCTTCTTCGCAGCCTTCTTCACCGCTTTCCTGGCGGCCTTCTTTTTGCCCACGCCCTTGCGCTTCAGCGCAGCAGCCTCGGCCTTGGCGCTGGCGCTGGCCGACGCCAGCGACTTCTTGGCTTTGGTCACACGCTTGGCAACGGCTTTCTTGGCCTGGGCCGCGGTCTTGCTCACCGCCTTGCCGGCCTTCCTGGCGGTTTTCTTGACCGACTTGACCGCGCCTTCGGCGGTGCTGGCGATCGCGCTACCGATGCTGCTCGCAGTGTCCTTGACGTTCTCGGCGGCTTTCGACAGCGTCGCCGTCACTCCATTACCGTTGCTCATCGGGGAACCCTCGTCTGGTCTGTGTCACGGGCACGTGCCCGTGAGCCGGAATGTAACGCGAACGCGGTGGCGTGTGTGTATGCAGCGGACGCCCATCCGCGACCCGCGCGGGCGGTTCGCGGCAGGTTTCAGAACTTGCCGTAGTAGCCTTCCTTG
>JBDSFV010000061.1:0-10579 GCA_039919355.1 Luteimonas sp.
GCCGCGCGGCGATGGCGGCTTTGGCTACGATCCGGTGTTCCTGGATCCGGACCACGGCTGCAGCGCCGCCGAGCTCGATCCGGCGCTGAAGAACCGGATCAGCCATCGCGGGCGGGCGCTGGCGGTATTGAAGCAGCGTCTCAACGAACTGTAGGAGCGGCTTATGGCCGCTCCTACAATGACAGCCATGCTCGCCACCCCGCCCTTGTCGTTGTATGTCCACTTGCCCTGGTGCGTGCGCAAATGCCCGTACTGCGATTTCAACTCGCACGAAGGCCGCGGTGCCTTGCCGTTCGCGGCGTATGTCGATGCGTTGATCGCGGATCTGGACCACGACCTGCCGCTGGTGTGGGGCCGCACGGTGCAGACGGTGTTCTTCGGCGGCGGCACGCCGTCGCTGTTTCCGCCGGAGGCGATCGATGCCTTCCTGCAGGCCGCGAGTGCGCGGCTGCGGTTCGCGCCCAATCTCGAGATCACCCTGGAAACCAATCCCGGCACCGCCGAACACGGCCGCTTCGAGCATTACCGCGCCGCCGGCGTGAACCGCATCAGTTTCGGCATCCAGAGTTTCGACGACGACTGCCTGCAACGCCTCGGCCGCATCCACGACAGTGCCGAGGCCGAGGCCGCGGTGAAGCTGGCGCAGGACGCCGGTTTCGACAACTTCAACCTCGACCTGATGTACGCCCTGCCCGGACAATCGCTGGCGCTGGCCGAGCGCGACGTCGAACGCGCGATCGCGCTGCAGCCCGCGCACATCTCGCACTACCAGCTGACGCTGGAACCGAACACCCTGTTCGCGGCGAGGCCGCCGGCCGGCATTCCCGACGACGATGCCAGCTGGGACATGCAGGAACGCTGCCAGATGCTGCTGGCCGAAGCCGGTTATGCGCAGTACGAAGTCAGCGCCTACGCGCGTTCCGGCCGGCAATGCGCGCACAACCTCAACTACTGGCATTTCGGCGACTACCTCGGGATCGGCGCCGGTGCGCACGGCAAGCTCACGCTCGGCAGCGAGCAGACGATCCTGCGACGCTGGAAGGTCAAGCATCCGGCCCACTACCTGGCCAAGGCCGGCTCCGTGGCCGCAATCGGCGGCGACGAAACCATCGAACCGACGCGACGGCCGTTCGATTACATGCTCAATGCGCTGCGCCTGGTCGACGGCTTTGCGCTGTCGGAGTTCGAGGCACGCACCGGTCTGCCGCGCGATGCCATCGCCGGTGAGCTCGCCACCGCCACGGCCCGCCGCTGGATCGAGCCGGCAGAAGGGCGAATCGTACCGACCGAACTCGGCCGTCGCTTCACCAATGACGTGATTGGTCTGTTCCTGACAAATTGAACGGACCGATTGAAGCACCTGCCGCGATGACATCGACCGGCGTATGGCGCGGATGCTGGCCGGCGACCACTCCAGCATGCTAATTATCGGTATTGGGCCAAGATCGAGCGTCCGGATGTCCGCACTGCCACCCGCTCCCGATTCCACCGCGCCGCAGACCCTGGCGACTGCCACCCTGCCGCGGCGGGTACGGCGCGTGCTCGAGCACCTGCTCAACGCGGCCTCGGACGAACTCGAACGCCACCTCACCACAATGCTGTCGGAGTTCGAGCAGCAGTTGTTCCGGCTCGCCGACCACGCCCGCAATCCCGGGGCCGAATCCACCCACCTGCAGACGCTGCGCACGCTGCGCCTCAATCGCTCCGACCTGGTGCCGCACTTCATGGCCAGGCTCGAGGCCAGCCTCGCCACGCTCGGCAGGAATGTCGTGGCCACGACCAGCAACGACCCCGGCACGTCCCGCTTCCTCCACCTCAGCCTGGTCGACGAGACCGAGATGGACGAGGACACGCTGCTGCGCGACATCGCCGTGCGCCAGGAGTCGCGCGCCAGCCTGACCCTGCACCTGCTCGGCCAGCGCTTCGGCGTGCTCGCCGGCGCGCCGGCATTCGATGCCGAACGCATCCCGCTCGGGCCGCAATCGCTGTGCCGGATCATGCGCGACGCCAGCCAGTCGCTGCAGGTATCGCTGGATGCGCGGCTGCTGCTTTACCGCATCTTCGACCGTCGGGTGATGGTGCACTACGCGCAGATGGCCGAAAAGCTGAACGTGTCGATCGCCGCCGACGGCATCCTGCCGAGCCTGACCTATGTGCCGATCCGGATCCGTCCGACCGCGCAGGGCGAGGCCCAAGCCGCTGCCGAAGCTGCCAGCGCGTCGGCCAAGCCCCGACGCCCCCGCCGCGGCGCGGCGGGGGCGCAGCGTGGCACCAACGCCGAGCCGCAACGCCCGCATACCGCCTGGTTGGGCGAGCCCGATGGCGATGCCGCCGGCTTCGACGAAAGCGCCGCGTTCGACCTGCTGCAGCAATTGCTGTCCGGACGTCGCGAACTGATCGGCAAACTGCGCCCGGAGCAGCGGGGCGTGCCGCGCCAGCAACTCGACACCACGGACCTGGTTGATGCGCTCGGCAGCATGCAGGAAGCGGCCTCGCCCACCGGCACCCCGCGCAACCTGCTGGACATCAAGCAGACGCTGCTGGCGCAGGTCCGCCAGCAACGCGGCCGTGGCGCCAATCTCTCGCGCGAGGACAACGACACCTTCGAACTGCTGGGCATGCTGTACGGGCAGATCGAAAGCGAGGTCCGCGCCGACACCCCGGCCGCAGCGCTGCTGCGGCGGCTGCAACTGCCGCTGCTGCGGGTGGCGCTGCAGGACCGCGCCTTCTTCGTGCGCGCGCAGCATCCGGCCCGGCAGCTGCTGAACGTGGTCGCCGAATCCGGCGCGCGCTGGCTCGATGACGACGACATCGACCCGCAGCTGCTGGCGCCGCTGCAGCACGCGGTCAGCCACGTGGTCGAGAACTACGACGGCGACACCGCGGTGTTCGAGGCCAGCAACCGCGAGCTGCAGGCGCAGTTGCAGAACCTCGCGCGCAAGGCCGAGATGACCGAACGCCGCCACGTCGAGGCGGCGCGCGGCAAGGAGAAGCTGGAGGTCGCCAAGCACCAGGCGGCCGAAACCATAGCCGGGCTGGTGGGCGAACAGCGGTTGCCGAAGTTCGTGCGCGCGCTGCTCAACCAGGCCTGGGCCGACGTGCTGACGCTTACGTTGCTGCGGCAGGGCGTCGAGTCCGACGAATGGCGCCAGCAACTGGAGATGACCCGGCGCATCGTCGCCACCTGCGGCCGCAGCGGCGGCGCGCCCGATCCCGACCTCACCATCCACATCGAGGCTGCGCTCGCGAAGGTCGGTTACCACGCCGAGGAGGCCGCCGCGATCGCGCGCCGCCTCACCAGCGCGGTCGATGCCGATGAGGACGATCCGGCCTCGCGCACCGAGCTGACCATGAAGCTCAAGGCACGCACGCGCCTGGGCGAGGACACCACCGAGAAACGCAAGCCGGCGCCGCTGCCACGCAGCGCCGAGGAGCAGGCGCGCTACGACCAGCTGCGGGTGATTCCTTTCGGCACCTGGCTCGAGTTCGTCATCAACCAGCAGGGCGATGTCGTGCGCCGGCGCCTGTCGTGGTACAGCCCGATCACCGACAACGCGCTATTCGTCAACCAGCGTGGCCAGCGCGTCGGCGAGCAGTCGCTGGACAGCGTCGCACGCATGCTCGCGCGCGGCCAGGCGCGGATCGTCACCGCCGAGCGCGGGCGCCTGGTCGACCGCGCCTGGCAGGCCACGCTCAACGCGCTGCGCAGCTTCGCCGGCCGCGGCGACAAGCCCGAGGGCGTGGAGGCGGCGACGTGATCAACGAATTCCGCCGCACGCGCCGGCGCAAGGTGTCCGACACCATCCTCGTCACCGACAGCATGACCGACAGCGTGGTCGGCCGCATCGGCAACCTGTCGGAGACCGGCATGCTGCTGATCGCCAGCGCGCCACTGGTCGAGGACGCGCTGTACCAGTTCCGCTTCAACCTGCATGACGCGCGGGGACACGAAACCGTGTTCGAGGTCGGCGCGCACCTGCTGTGGCTGGATCGCGCCAGCGCTCCCGGCCAGGCCTGGACCGGCTTTCGTTTCATCGCGATCCCGGAAGACCAGGCCGAACAGCTGAAGCACTGGATCGACACCCCCGGCGGCCAGTTCGAGTGAGCGCCTAGGGTTCCCGGGCCCGCGTCGCGCGCTGGTACAGCACCGGCTCCGGCCGATGCAGTGCGAAACCCTGTCCGTAGTCGACGCCGAGCGTGCGCAGCGTGGCCGCAATGGCTTCGCTGCTCACCCATTCGGCGACCACGTCGAGCCCGCGCTGGTGGCCGATCTCGGTGATCACGTCGACGATCGAACGGCTCATCGGATCGGTGTCGAGGTCGCGGATGAAGCTGCCGTCGATCTTGATCACGTCGACCGGCAGGTTCTTCAGGTAGCCGAACGAGGACATGCCGGCGCCGAAATCGTCGAGCGCGACCTGGCAGCCGACCGCGCGCAGGCGCTCGATGAAACGCACCGCGCGCGCCAGGTTGCGTACTGCCTCGGTCTCGGTGATCTCGAAGCACAGCCGCGACGGCGCCACGCCGTGCCTCTCGATCAACTCGAGCACGTAGTCGGCGAGGCCGTCGTCCTCCAGCGTCGACGCCGCGAGGTTGAGCGAACAGCGCCCCGGCGCCCGGCCGCTGGCATGCAGCTGGTCGAAATGCGAAATCGCCTCGGCGATGACCCAGCGATCGAGCAACGGCATCATCCCGTAGCGTTCGGCCGCAGGCAGGAACGCGCCCGGCATCACCACGCGCCCCGCCTCGTCGCGCAGCCGGACCAGCAGTTCGATATGCGGGTCCTGCGCCGGCCGCTCCTGCAGCGGGTGCACTTCCTGGTAGTCGAGCAGCAGCCGGTCTTCCTCGATCACCCAGCGCAGGCGGTTGGCCCACTCCATCTCGCCACGCCGGCGGATCGTCTCGTCATCCTGCTCGGAATGGAAATGGATGCGGTTGCGGCCGTGGTCCTTGGCCATGTAACAGGCGGCGTCGGCCTGCGACATCACGTCGGCCAGGGTCAGCCCGGGGCGATCGATCAGCACCACGCCGAGGCTGGCGCTGATGGTGTAGGAACGCTGTTCCCAGACGTAGATGTGGCCCTCGATGCGCACGCGCAGCCGCTCCGCCAACGCCTGCACGCCTTCGAAGGGAACATCGTGCACGAGGATGCCGAACTCGTCCCCGCCCAGGCGCGCGAGGATGTCTCCGGTGCGCAGGTGCTCGGCCATCGCCAATGCCAGCTGGCTCAGCAGCTGGTCGCCGGCGAGGTGGCCGGAGGTGTCGTTGATCAGCTTGAACTGGTCGAGGTCAATGTACAGCAGCGCGCACGTGGGTCCACCCTTGGCAATGTCGAACAGGGCGCGTTGCAGGCGGCGCTCGAATTCGCGCCGGTTGTACAGCTCGGTCAGGGGGTCGTGGCTGGCCTGGTGGCTGAGCAGTTCGGTCAGCTGGCGCTGCTCCGAGATGTCGCTGGCGACCATCAGCAACTTGTCGAAACCACCCACTTGTACCCGCGTGATCGAGGTCGCTGCCCAGAAACGGTCGCCGCTGAGCGATTGCAGCACCGCCTCGGCGTTGCTCCAGTGTGTATCGCCGTCGTCCTCCGACAGCCTCCGCCGCAGCGCCTCGTCCTCGAACAACGTGGCGAGCACGGTGCCTTCGGCGACGCGCTCGCCCAGGCGTGCGCATGCGGCCTCGTTGGCATAGACGATGCGGCCATCATCCGCGCGGGCCATCAGCACCAGCGCCGGTAGCAGATCGTTGAGCGTGCGGAAGCGCTCCTCGCTCTCGCGATAGCGCGCGCTCATCTGCCGGCCGAGGCTGACAGCGCGTCGGCGTGTGCTCGCCAACGACCACAGCAGCAAGGCCAGCAACAAGCTGGCGATCGCCCCGCCCAGTCCCACCATCCACAGCAGGCCGACATCGTAGCCATGATCGCGCGGCTGCAGCAGCACTTGCCAGCGGCGCTCACCGAACGCCACGTCGCCGCCGTAGCTGCGCGCATCGGGCAACGCCGCGGTGCCGGAATCGTACAGTTGCCGGACCTCGGCAGTGGTGGTGTCGTAAACGCGCACGCGAAAACGTTGCAGCGCTTCCGGCGGCAATGCGCGCAGCAGCAGCGGCCGCACGCGCATGCTCATCTCGAGCGCGCCGATCTCGCGCCGCCGGCGTTGCACCACGTTGATCGGGACCGGGCCGGACGAATACACCGGCAGGCGTACCACCACGCCGAGGGCGTCGCGCGCATCGCGGGTTGGCTGGCGCAGCGGGAACGCGGCCGACATCACCGGCAGGTCGATATCGCGCGCCCGCAACAGTGCGCGCAGGTTGGACGGCTGCTCGGCCATGTCGAAGCCGATCAGGGTGGCATTGCCCGCCGTCGGCGCCACCCGCTCGTAGGGGTAGCGAGGGCGCGCACCTGCGGCATCGCCGGCCCCGCGCTTGGCGAACACCATCGCCACCAGGCTCGGCAGCATCTCGCTCGGCCGCAGGTTGGCCAGGATGCTGGCGAAGCGCGGCTGGTCGATGTCGCCGGCGACGAAGTACGCCGACTGCATCGCACGCAGCAACAGGCCGCTCAACTCGAGCCGGCGCTCGACCTGCGTCACGCTGCGCTTGGCGATCTGCGAGAACTGCAGGCTTGCCTCCGCCTCCAGGTTGTGGCGCTCGAGCAGGATGACGGAGCCGGTGACGGCAAGGCCCGGCAGCAGCCCGATCAGCGCCCACACCCACGCCGACAGGCCGAGCAGCAGCGGCCGCGCGGCGGGCCCGTCATCCTGCAGCTTCGCGTTGGTTACGGCAGAATGCGGAGACTCCCCCACCATTCCCCCATCCGATGAATTCCGATCCCGCCATCCTATATGCCGCGCATCTGAATGTGTTGCAAAGCCGCGCCGCCACGGCGCTGACACGCGGCGGCTTCGACCATCTGGTCGTGCCCAGCGGCACGCTGCACTACCAGGTGTTCGATGACCGCGACTACCCCTACGCGGCCAACCCGCAGTTCAAGGCCTGGCTGCCGCTGACCCGCAACCCCGGCAGCTGGCTGGTGTACACCCCGGGCGCGAGGCCGAAGCTCGTCTACCTGCAGCCGTTCGACTACTGGCACGTGGTGCCGGACGCGCCCAGCGGTTACTGGACCGGGCACTTCGACATCGTGATCATCCGCAAGCCGGAGGAAGCGCTGCAGCACCTGCCCAAGGATGCCGCGCGTTGCGCGATCCTGGGCGAGCCGCAGGGCGCGCTCGGCACGTTCGTTCCGGACAATCCCAAGCCGGTCGTCGACTACCTCGAGTACCAGCGCGCATTCAAGACGCCGTACGAGATCGCGATGATGCGCCAGGCCACGCGCATGGGCGTGCGCGCGCATCGCGTCGCCGAGGCCGCCTTCCGGGCGGGCAAGAGCGAGTTCGACATCCACCTGGCCTATTGCGGCGCCGCACGCCAGGACGCGGGCGAGCTGCCGTATAACAACATCGTCGCGCTCAACCAGCATGGCGCGGTGCTGCACTACACCGAACTCGGCCGCATGCCGCCGGCCGAGATCCGCAGCTTCCTGATCGACGCCGGCGCCAGTTTCGGTGGCTATGCCTGCGACATCACCCGCACCTACGCGCGCAATACCGCCGGCGAATTCCAGGCGCTGATCGACGCGCTCGACAAGGCGCAGCTGGAGATGTGCACCCAGGTGCGTTCCGGCTTCGACTACAAACAGCTGCACCTCGACGCCCACCTCGCGCTGGCCGGCATCCTCAAGGACTTCGGCGTGATCAAGATCTCGCCGGAAGCCGCAGTCGCCAACGGCGTCTCGGGTACCTTCTTCCCGCACGGCATCGGCCACGGCATCGGCCTGCAGGTGCACGACGTCGCAGGCTTCGCCGAATCCGATCGCGGTGGCACGATTCCGAAACCCGAAGGCCACCCGTACCTGCGCCTGACCCGCGTACTGGAACCGGGCATGGCGGTGACGATCGAGCCCGGCATCTATTTCATCGACATGCTGCTGGAGCAGTTGCAGCAGGGCGAACATGCGGCCAGCGTCGACTGGACGCGTGTCGATGCGTTCCGACCGTTCGGTGGCATCCGCATTGAGGATGATGTGGTGTGTACTGAGGACGTGCCGGTCAATCTGACGCGGGAAGGGTTTGCCGAACTGGCGTGAGTTGTAAGGCTGGAAAGAACTGTGCCCATCGAATCAAGTGACCGCAATCATGACTTCCACTCGTTATACTGGATTGATTCACGCGCGCTTCGCGCCATTGCGATTTCGAGGAAATGAGCATGAATGCGAGCCTTGCTTTCGGTCTCTGTCTCTTGATCCTCGGGTGCAATCGCGAGACGTCAGAGAAGCATGCCGTTTCCCGGCAAATGCCCCTGGACGTCGCCACTCCCGCGTTGTTCAAGATCATCGCGACCGACTCCGGATTCGATGCGCCCGCCAAGATATCCGCCGGACTTCGGCACATCGTCTTTGAGAATCGAGGATCGCAGACCCATGAATCCATGCTGGTGAAGCTTCCCGAGGGCATGAGCCCGGACGACTACGTCAGCGCCGTCAAAGGCGGGAATCTTTTCCCGGAAGATGCGCTCGATTATTCCGGCTCCGGGCTGACGGCTCCCGGCGAAACTGTCGATCTCTGGCTCAAAGTAGACCCTGGACACTACATCCTGATCTGCTGGAACTATGGCCACTCGACCACGGACCCCGTTCACCGCTTCACGGTGCTCGAAGATGACTTGGCTGACGACATTCCCCCGCGAGAGGACGTGGTACTGAAACTGTTCGACTTCCGCTTCGAGCTCAACGGGACGTTGCGGAAGGGTGCGCAGGTGATCCGGGTCGAGACCCCGGGCCCCTCGATGCACGAAGTTGACATCTTCCGCCTTCACGATGCCAAAACCGTCGCCGATCTGACGCAGTGGCGGAAGCAGAAAGGCGCGGAGCTGGCCCCTGGAAATGCAGCGCCGGCGGATGCCATGGGTGGGGTGCTCGACAGCCACGACGTTCACCGGGTCATCTGGTTACGCAGAACATTCAGCCCGGGGCGCTATGTGCTGTATTGCGGAATGCCGATGACAGGGAGCGCGTCAGGTGCAAAAATGGACGTAACGCACGCTGATGTCGGAATGGTGAAGGAGTTCGAGATCAAGCCGTAGCGTTCTGCGACGTTCCAAGCATCCCTCATGTTGAGCCGAAGCAACGTAGCCCGGGTGGAGCGTAGCGATACCCGGGGCTGTTTAAATGGGCGCTTCGGGATGGCGAGTCTGAAAATCACCGGCGCCAATGAAACAGCCGGTTAGTTCTGTCGGGGAAGGCCGCTTTCTTTTGGTTACTTTTCTTTGCGGCCTTTCAAAGAAAAATGACCCGACCGCGTAGCGGGTGGAACGCTCTTACAACGTAAAGCAATAGCAAGAGCACCCCTCATCCGCCTTCGGCACCTTCTCCCCGCAAAAGCGGCGGGGAGAAGGAAAATCACAGCGGGCGCTAGCGCGCCGCCATCAATTCCTCGATCTCATCCGCGCTGCGCACCAGCTTGTCGGTCAGCACACGGTGCCCATCCTTGGTGACCAGCACATCGTCCTCGGTGCGGATGCCGATGCCGCGCCATTTCGCCGCCACTGACTTGTCGTCCGGCGACACGTACAAACCCGGCTCGATGGTGAACACCATGCCCGGCTCGAGCAGGCGCGAGTCGCCGTCGATGCGGTAGTCGCCGACATCGTGCACGTCCAGGCCGATCCAGTGCCCGGTCTTGTGGCGGTAGAAGCGCTTGTAGTGGCCCCCGGCAAGGTTCTTCTCGATCGTGCCCTTCAGCAGGCCGAGCTTGAGCAGGCCTTCGGTCAGGGCCTGCACCGCGGCGTTGTGCCCGGCCTCGTACGGCACGCCCGGTTTCGCCTGCGCCAGCGCCGCGTCCTGCGCGGTGCCGACGAGGTCGTGCAGCGCGCGCTGTTCCTTGCTGAAGCGGCCGTTGACCGGGAAGGTACGGGTGATGTCCGAAGCGTAACCGCGATATTCGGCGCCGGCGTCGACCAGCACCAGATCGCCGTCCTGCGCCTGCGCATTGTTGGCGATGTAGTGCAGCACGCAGGCATTGCTGCCGGCGCCGACGATGCTGCCATAGGCCGGCACGGCATCGTGCATGCGGAACACACGCTCGATCTCGGCCTGCAGTTCGTATTCGCGCACGCCGGGCTTCGCCGCGCGCATCGCCGCGGCGTGCGCCTTGATGCTGATGTCGGCGGCGCGCTGCATCAGCTTCAGCTCGTCCTTCGACTTGAACAGGCGCAGCTCGTCGAGCAGGTGGCCCAGTTCGAGGAATTCGTGCGGCGGCTGCGCGCCCATGCGCATCATCGCGCGCACGCGGTTGAGCCAGCCGATCAGCTGGAGGTCGAACTCGGCGTCGCGGCCGAAGTGGTAGTAGACGCGGGTGCGGCCTTCGAGCATGCCGGGCAGGATCTCGTCGAGGTCGGCGATCGGATATGCATCGTCCATGCCGAACTGTTCGACCGCGCCCTCGGGACCGCTGCGTGGGCCGTCCCAGCCTTCGCGCTCTGGATCGCGCTCGCGGCAGAACAGGATCGCCTCGCCGTGCTTGCG
>JBDSFV010000062.1:0-6220 GCA_039919355.1 Luteimonas sp.
TTACGCTTACAATCCCCAACCTGTTTTCGGGAACCCCGATTACCCATGAGCATCAAGAGCGACCGCTGGATCCGCCGCATGGCCGAATCGCAGGGCATGATCGAGCCGTTCGAGCCGGGCCAGGTAAAGCACGCGGCCGATGGCCACCGCATCGTCAGCTACGGCACCTCCAGCTACGGCTATGACGTGCGCTGCTCGCGCGAATTCAAGATCTTCACCAACATCAACTCGACCATCGTCGATCCGAAGGCGTTTGATCCGGGCAGCTTCGTCGACATCGAGTCCGACGCCTGCATCATCCCGCCGAACTCGTTCGCGCTGGCGCGCACGATCGAGTACTTCCGCATCCCGCGCGACACACTGGTCGTGTGCCTGGGCAAGAGCACCTACGCGCGCTGCGGCATCATCGTCAACGTGACGCCGCTGGAGCCGGAGTGGGAAGGCCACGTCACCCTGGAATTCAGCAACACCACGCCGCTACCGGCGCGGATCTACGCCAACGAGGGCGTGGCGCAGATGCTGTTCTTCCAGTCCGACGAGGTCTGCGAGACCTCGTACAAGGACCGCGGCGGCAAGTACCAGGGGCAGACCGGCGTGACGCTCCCGCGCACCTGATGCGCTTTGTTCTTGTGGGAGCGGCTTTAGCCGCGAGCTCTTCCACGATGCGCCGGAAAAGCACAAGCTCGCGGTTAAATCCGCTCCCACTGACAGGCAAATCAGGGCTTCTGGTAGGTGACGAAGAAGCCCTGCAGGTCACCGTTTTCGATGTAAGCCTCGACGCTGACCACCTTGTAGCCGCGCGTGGTGAACGCCTGGTGTGCCTTGCTCAGCGCATTCGCAGCGCCCTGGTTGCGGAAGCCCCAGCTGGCGTCGACCCAGATGGTCACCGCCTGCATGCCCGCATTGACGGCTTCCTCGGCGGATTTCTCCGGTGACTTGTCGAACAGGCCGGCTTGCGCAGGCAGTACCGCGACGGTGGAAGCGGAAGCAAGCAGGACGGTGAGCAGCAGGTGTTTCATCGTCGGCATTTACAGGTACCCCTCGATCAATGTTCGGCACCGGCGGCGATGCGCCGGTCCTGCGTGGTGGTCAGCGCGGTGCGCAGCGCGATCCGCAACGCTTCGGTGGCCGTCTCCACCGGCAGGCTCGGTGCACCGGGATGACGCGCGGCCTGTTCCGGAACATACGGAATGTGGATGAATCCGCCGCGGATGCGCGGCTTGTTGCGCAGCGCATGCATCAGTCCGTAGAACACGTGGTTGCAGACATAGGTGCCGGCGGTCTGCGAGATCCCGACCGGAATGCCGGCGGCGCGCAGATCGGCGAGGATCGCCTTGATCGGAAGCGTGGCGAAGTAGGCCGCCGGACCATCGGCGACGATCGGCGCGTCGATCGGGCAGGCGTCGGCGTTGTCGGGGATGCGCGCATCGTCGACGTTGATCGCGATTCGCTCGATCGACAACTGCGCCCGGCCGCCGGCCTGGCCGACGCACACCACCAGCTCCGGCGAGGTTTCGCGGATCGCCGCGCGCAGTGCAAGCAGCGAAGCGCCGAACTCGACCGGCAACCGACGCGCGATAATGCGATGGCCTTGCAAGCGGACGCCGTCCAGCGCGGACACGGCCTGCCAGCTCGGATTGATCGTCTCGCCGCCAAACGGGGCGAAGCCGGTCAGCAGCACGAGGGGGAGGGTTCGCTTGGGCATCGCGTCCTATTGTAGAAGCGGCTTCAGCCGCGAGCTCCTGTCGCGGCTGAAGCCGCTCCTACAGGTTCGCTCAGCGGAAAACCAGCGCGTACATCAGCACCAGGTTCACCAGCAGCAGCGGGATCGCGGTCGGCACCTGCGCGCGGATCACGGCGTTGGGATCGTCGAGTTCCAGCAAGGCGGCCGGCACCAGGTTGAAGTTGGCGGCCATCGGTGTCAGCAGCGTGCCGCAGTAGCCAGTGAGCATGCCGAGCGCACCGAGGATCGCGGGGTCGGCGCCGTGCTGGCGGATCAGCAGCGGCAGGCCGATGCCGGCGGTCATCACCGGGAACGCAGCGAAGGCATTGCCCATGATCACGGTGAACAGCACCATACCCAGGCCGTAGGCGAGCACGCAGGCGAGCCGGCTGTCGTTCGGGATTGCCGCCGACACCAGCGATGCGATCGCTTCGCCGACGCCGCTGGCGGCGAACACGCCACCGAGCGTGGCCAGCACCAGCGGCAGCAACGCCGCCCAACCCATGGTGTCGAGCAGGCGTCGGCCCTCGGCGGGCGCCGCAAGTATCGGCTGCCGGGTGACGGCGAGCGCGGTGATCGCCGCGATCACGCTCGCCAGCGCCAGGCCGATCAGGGTGACGCTGCCTTCGCCGATCAGCGGCGTGCCGGCCAGCGCAAGCTTCGGCCCGACCAGCACCACCAGCACCGTGATCAGCGGAATCAGCAGCGCCGGCACGAACAGCCAGTGACCGAGCCGTCGTGCGGAGGCCTGCCGCTGCTCCGCTGGCACCTCGGCGATGTGTTCGCGTCGCATCCGCACCGCCAGCAGCGCAAGCACGATCACGCCGATGCCGGCCAACTGCGCGGGGAGTGCGTCGCCGGCCTTGCGCGTGCCCAGGATCCAGTCGCCACCGGCGAACAGCAGCGCCAGCACCAGCCAGAAGCCTGCGTGCATCCAGCGCCGTTCGCGCGCGTTGCGCCAGCCTGCGTACAGCAGGAACGCGGCCAGCAGCCAGTAGAACATGCCTATGTCGAGCAGCCCGATATCAAGCATCGCCGCGTGCCCGTTGCAGCGCGCGCTGGAACAACGCAATCCGAATGGAATGGATCACGAACGCGGCGATCGCGGTCGGCAGCGCCCACAGCGCGATCTGCAGCGGCTCCAGCACGATGCCGTTCTGCGCGTAGAAGCCCTGGATCAGCAGCACCGCGCCGATGGCGACGAACACGTCCTCGCCGAAGAACAGGCCGACGTTGTCGGTGGCGGCATCGAGCGCGAGGATGCGCTGGCGGGTCGATTCATCGATCGTGCCGAGCGTCTTCTCGGCCGCCGCTTCGCTCATCGGCGCCAGCAGCGGTCGCACGGTCTGCGCATGGCCGCCGACGTTGGTCAGGCCAAGCATGCTGAGGATCTGGCGCAGGCCGAGGTAACCGGTGAGCAGGCGCGCCAGGGTCATGCCGCGCAGGCGCAGGATCCATGCGTGCACGTGCTCGCGCAGGCCGGCGCGCTCGAGCACGCCGATCGCAGGCAGCGTCAGCACGAACAGCAGCAGCGCGCGGTTGGAGACGAAGCTCTCGCCGAGCAGCGCCAGCAGTTCCGGCAGCGGCTTGCCGGCGAGCAGGCCGCTGGCGAGGCCGGCGGCGACCACCACGATCACCGGGTTGAAGCGCAGCACGAAACCGGCCACGACGATGGCGATGCCGAGCAGGGGCCAGTAATTCATGCGGGATCTCCCGGTGCGCGGATTGCCACGCCTTCGTGTTCGAGCGCGTTGCGCAGCGCACGCGCGAACGCCGCCGCGTCGGGACGATCGCCGTGCAGGCAAAGCGTGTCGGCGCGCAGCGGTACGCGCTCGCCGGTACTGGCGATGGCGACGCCTTCGCGCAGCAACGTCCGCACTTGCGCGAGGGAGGCATCGAGGTCTTCGATCACCGCGCCCGGCGTGCCACGCGGTACCAGCGTGCCGTCCGCTTCGTAGGCGCGTTCGGCGAACACTTCGTGCACCACCCGCAGGCCTGCGGCCGAGCCGGCATCGGTCAGTTGCGAGCCAGAGAGTCCATACAGGATCAGTGCGGGATCGAACGCCGCGATAGCCGAGGCGATCGCATCGGCGACGGCGCGGTCGCGCGCGGCGAGGTTGTAGAGCGCACCGTGCGGCTTGACGTGGTGCAGTCTCGCACCGGATTCGGCGCAGGCAGCGGCGAGCGTGGCGACCTGCCGGGTCACCAGCCCGTGCATATCCGCCGGTGACAGCGCGAGTTCACGGCGTCCGAAATGCGCGCGATCCTCGAATCCTGGATGCGCGCCGATGGCAACGCCGTGCTGCAGGCACAGCGCGAGCGTTTCGCGCATCGTGGCGGTATCGCCTGCATGTCCGCCGCAGGCAATGCTTGCCGAACTGAGCAGCGGCACGATCGCCGCGTCGCTTCCGCATCCTTCGCCGAGGTCGCAATTGAAGTCGAGCCGCGGCATGGGCTGCGAGTCAGTGCGTCGGTGCCGGTGCCTCGTCGGCGGCGGGCGCTGCCGAATCCGATGGCGCAGTCGCGGCCGCAGCAGGTGCGGCTGCCGCCGGCGCCTGCCACAGTTTCGCTTCCGGCCCACCGCCGAGCATCTGCGCGCGTACCAACGGGATCGGCGGGCCGCCGAAGCCCAGGAACTGGTCATGGAACGCTTTCCAGCCTTCGCGGCCGCCGTGCGACGCGGTCCTGTCCTCGCGCAGCTGCATGATCATCAGCTTGCCAAGCGTGTAGTTCAGGTACGCCGGATCGTAGGTGCCGCGCGCCGCCTGCTGGCGGGCATTGCCCGGATCCTGGAAGGCCTTGTCGCGGAACATCTGCTCCGACTGCGCCATGGTCATGCCGCCGGTATGCAGGCCGATCGCGGAGAGGAAGCGCACGTTGCGCAGCAACGCGTTGCTGAGCTGGCCGATATGCACCTCGGGCGTCGCACCGTCGAGGCCGGCATCGAACATCATTTCCTCGGTGTAGTGTGCCCAGCCCTCGGCGTAGGCGTAGCCGACGAACAGCTGGCCGAACTTCCAGTCGGCGCGGTTGGCGTGCAGGAACTGAAGGAAATGTCCCGGCCAGACTTCGTGCGCCGAAGTGAACAACAGGTCGGACTTGCCCGGCACGTACGCATCCTGCTCGGCCTTGGGCCACTTCGAATCCGGCGGGGCGATGTAGTACACCGAAGGCAGGTTCTTCTCGTACGGCCCGGGGATCTCGATGTAGGCGAAGTTCCAGCGGTTGAACGGCGGCGCTTCCTCGACCTTGGCCTGTTCGGTGCCAGGGATCGTGACCAGGTCCTTGTCGACGATGAACTGCCGCAACCCTGCCAGTTGCGCGCGCGCGCCTTCGACCGCGCCACCCTCGGGCTTGTTCGCGTTCATTTTCTCCAGGCATTGCGCCAGCGTCCTGCCTGCGGCGAACTGGTCGCAGGCTGATTTCAGCGCCGCGAGGTTGCGGGCGAGGTCGGCTTCGCCGGCGGCCTTGAGCTGGTCCAGCGGCATATCGACCAGTTCGGTGGTGTGCAGCATCTTCGTGAACTTCTCGGCGCCCAGCGCGAAGTCCTGCGTCGCGTGCGGCTTCTGCGCCTTCAGCCAGTCGGCCATGTCCTGTGTGGCCTTGATCGCAGCTTCGTTGGCAGCCTTGAAGCGCGCCTGCAGCGCATTGTCCTTGACCTCGGCGAAGATCGCGGGCACGTCGCTCTTGAAGAAGCTGGCGAAGCCGCCGAAGGTATTGACGCCGAGGTCGATGTAGGACGCCGGCAGCGGCGTCTTGAAGTTCGCCTTGATCTGCTCGATCGCCTTCGGCAGTGCCTCCTGGTAGGTGACGAACGCGGCCATGCGTTGCGGCAAAGGCGCGTACGGGCGCGTCAGGTACATGCTTGGCGAGAGATCGTCGGAGTAGAACCCGGGATTGCCGTACGGGAAGCCGGAATCCTCCAGCCAGAACAGCTTTCCGTCGATCACCGCGAGCACGTAATCGCGCTGGAAACGGCCCTTGTCGTCGAGCTGGTCGTTGCCGAACGCCGCGAACCTGTCGCGTTGGGCGTGCAGCCAGTCGGCCGTTGCCTTGAGTCCAGCCGGGCTGTAGTCGGGCAACTTGCCGTCGAATTCGTGCTTGCCGGCGTTGGCCGCGAACGTCGGATAGTGCTGGAACGCGCCGTCGATGAAAGCGTCGACCGCGGATTCGAAGGCAGCGTTGCTGTCGGCACTCGCGGTAGCGGCCGGTGCCTGCGTGGCGGGTGCCGTGGTGTCCTGGCGCTTGCAGCCGGCGGCGAGCGCGATGACGACGAAGGCGGACAACGTGGCGACTCGAAACGGATGCATGGGGGGCTGACTCCGTGGGCAAGAGGGCCGAGACTAGGCGCTCGCGGGCGCCGGTGCAACGCTATCGGTTGCGCAGCCGCGAGGCGGTCGCCAACGCGATCCGCGCCAGCCTGTGGGCCTGTTCGGCGCGCAGTTGCCGTGCCCGTTCGCGCGTGCAGGGCGCGAAGCGCAGCGTGTCGCCAGGGTG
>JBDSFV010000063.1:0-5081 GCA_039919355.1 Luteimonas sp.
CATCTCGATTGATCGCAGCGGCCCGGCAAAGCACGGTCATTCCCTCCCCTGCGCGCTGACTACGCGGGCGCTGTCACCCCGATCTCGGTGTCGCCGACGCGGACGACCTGGCCGGCGCGGATCTTGCAGGTCTTGCGCAGCTCGACAGCGCCGTCGACCGACACCACGCCGCTGGCGACCAGCGCCTTGCCGGCGCCGCCGCTGTCGCACAGGCCGGTCAGCTTCAGCAGCTGGTTGAGTTCGACGTGGTCGCGGTTAAGTTCGAAGCTTATCGCCTGCATCGCCGCAGTTTACCCGGCGAGTCGGGCCATGCGCTGCAATAGCGCAGCGAAGCGCGGGTTGTCGCGCAGTGAAGCGAGGTCGGAATCATGCTCGATCCATGCGCGATCGCCCCATCCGAGATCGACGGCGCGCTCGAGCAAGTCGAGGGCGCGTTCGGTGTCCCCGAGCACGGCATAGGCGCATGCGGAGTTGTACTGGATGAATGCCTCGCCACCAGCGGCATCGAGGGCGCGCTCGGTCCATTCGACGGCGCGTTCTCGTTGGCCCATCTCCGCGAGGTTGACCGCGCCGAAGCACAGCGCGCGGCTGTCGTCGGGATTCATGCTGAGGTGCTGTTCGAGGATGGTCATGGAGCTGGCCAGCGCCTGCTTGGCGGCATCCGGGCGGCCCATCACCTCGTAGGCCTGGCCGAGGAAGGCCAGCGACTGGTAGTCGGCGGGATTCGTTTCGGCGGCCTGCTGGAACATCCTGGCTGCCTTCTCGACGTTGCCCGCTGCCATGCAGGCACGGCCGTAGAAGTAGTACGACTCGTACAGGTTCGGGTTGAGCAGGATTGCGGTTTCGAACTCGCGCTCGGCGGCGGCGTAGTCCTTGTTCAGCATCAACGCGGTGCCGCGCGCGGCGTGCGCTTCCGGCGAATCGGGATCCAGTTCGACCGCCTTCTGGCTCGAGCGCTCGGCGTGTTCGAGGTTCTCCGGCAAGGCATTGCTGTAGCGGTACAGGAATGCATAGGCATCGGCCAGGCCGGCGTGGGCCAGCGCGTACTTCGGGTCGAGTTCGATCGCCTGCTCGTACATGCGTATGGCGTGCAGGAAGTCGCGGCGGCTCAGCAGATAGAAATACTTGCGGCCCTTCAGATAGAAGTCGTAAGCGCTGGCGTTGGCGGTGGCGACGTTCTGCAGTGCACGGCGCTCCTTCGGGCTCAGCGTCACCTGCAGCGCATCGACGATACTGCGCGCGATGTCGTCCTGGATCGCGAACACGTCCTTCATCTCGCGGTCGTAGGTTTCCGACCACAGGTGCGAATCCGAGTCGGTCTCGATCAGCTGCGCGGTGATGCGCACGCGCTCGCCGGCACGGCGCACGCTGCCCTCCAGCACCGTGCTGACGCCGAGCTCGCGCGCCACCGTCGGGATGTTGACCTCCTTGCCTTTGAAGTTGAACGACGAGGTCCGCGACGACACCTTGAGTTGCGGCAGCTTGGTCAGCAGGTTGAGGATCTCTTCGGAAATGCCGTCGCTGAAGTACTCGTTCTCGGCGTCGCCGCTCATGTTGACGAACGGAAGTACCGCGATGGTGCGCCGCGATTCGGACGTCTGCTGCGACTCGGCCGCGGCGACGACGCGGGCTTGCGGCGCCGGATCGGCGACCGGCGCGTCGACCGGCGCCGGGGGGACAGGTGCGGCGGCTGCCAAGGGTGCGGTGCGCTGCAGGCCGCCGGGACCGATGTCGACCGCCCAGGCCAAGGCCAGCGCGATCGGGAATCCGAGCGCCACCAGCACGATCACCAGCGTCAACGCCCAAGGTGGCAGGTGCAACGCGGGCAGCACGACCGAGGCGACCTCGGTCACGATCCAGCCGACCACCGCGTACAGCACGAGGACGCGGATGACGCGTCGTCGCTTCAACTCCGCGAAGAATCCGTGCCGGGTTGTCGGTTCGAGCCCGTCCGCCATCTCGCGTTGCCCCGGTCTACCAAGGGCGAACGATACTCCACCAGCGGACACGGCGTTTCGACCGGTCCTGCTGCCAGTGGCAGGCTGCAGACAAATGCGATCGCGATTTGCGCGGTAACCGGCCGCAGCGGACGCCGCTGCTGCAGACGCGGTCGTCGCGAATCAACGGCCGGAGACCGCCGTGACGGGGAGGCTAGCTGCCTTTGTACAGCGCCGGGAACAACTGCTTGAGGTGCACGAGCTTGGGCGCGTCGTTGTAGACGATGTACGGC
Organism: Luteimonas sp.; assembly: GCA_039919355.1. Classification (GTDB taxonomy): domain Bacteria; phylum Pseudomonadota; class Gammaproteobacteria; order Xanthomonadales; family Xanthomonadaceae; genus Cognatiluteimonas. The sequence continues at coordinate 2,231 of JBDSFV010000063.1, forward strand.
TCGTTCGGATGCAGGCGCAGGTAATCCTGGTGGTAATCCTCGGCCGGGTAGAACGCCTTGAGCGGTTCGACCCTGGTGACGATCGGTGCAGCAAATGTCCTGGCCGCGGTCAGCTGCGCGATGTAGGCATTGGCGACCTTCTGCTGGGTGGCATTGGTGGTGAAGATCTCTGAGCGGTACTGCGGACCGACGTCGGGCGACTGGCGGTTGAGCTGGGTCGGGTCGTGCGCGACCGAGAAATACACTTTCAGCAACTGGCCGTAGCTGACCTTGGCCGGGTCATAGACGACCTTGACCGATTCGGTGTGGCCGGTGCGGCCGGTACCGATGAGTTCGTAATGTGCGGTCAGCGCGCTGCCGCCGGCGTAACCGGATGTCGCCTGCTTGACGCCCTTGACGTGCTCGAACACCGCCTCGACGCCCCAGAAGCAGCCGCCTGCGAACACCGCGACCTGGTCGCCCTTGGCTGCGGCGATGGGCACGTCGAGTTTCGGATCCGGCACTGGCACCGGCTTGCTGCGCGCGAAGCCGGCGCTGCAGGCGATCAACCCGGCCAGCAGCGCGACGCCGAGCACGGACCGGGTAGGGGAGAGAGCATGGTTGCGCATGGTGATACTCCGGGAATGAGGTGATGACGTGCAGCGTACTCAGGCCTTGGCGAACCTGAGCGCGACCGAATTTATGCAGTAACGCAGGCCGGTTGGCTTCGGGCCGTCGTCGAAGACATGGCCCAGGTGCGAATCGCAGCGTAGGCAGGAGATCTCGGTGCGCTTCATGCCGAAGGTGCGGTCGGTGATCTCGACCACGTTCTCCTTCGCGATCGGTTGCCAGAAGCTCGGCCAGCCGGTGCCGGACTCGAACTTGGTCGCCGAGTCGTACAGCGCGGTGTCGCAGCAGATGCAGCGGTACACACCCTTGTCGTGCACGTTGAGCAGCGAACCGGTGAAGGCGCGCTCGGTGCCGGCGTGGCGGGTGACCTCGAAGGCCGACGGTGAGAGTTGCTTGCGCCACGCGGCCTCGCTCTTGACGACCTTGTCGACGCGAACGGTCTTCAGCCGCTTGCCGGCATTCGAGAACTCGACCAGCGTGACTTGCTTCGGGGCGGAGGTCTTCGCCGACGCGGCGACCGCGGCTTCGCTCTTGCGCGTGCAGCCGAGCGCAAGGCCGGCGAGGGCAAGCGTGGACGACACCACGAATCCGCGACGGGACAGGGGATGCGTGGCAGGGGACGATGCATTGGCGGATTGGTTGGTCATGTACGCAAATACGTTCCGGTGGGGGGAGGGGATGCAACGGCGGTCGGCAGCGTTCAGCGGGGCTTGCCATCATCACCAACAAAGAGACCGGAAGCTGGCCGGTCGGTTCGCGGCCGGGCATTGCCATGCGGGTCGCGCGGGTTCCTGTTGCAATCCCGTTCACCGACGTGACGCTAGTCGATGGCGACGACCTCGACCGACAGATCGCCGGCGGGACGCTTCCACACCACGCTGTCGCCGACCCGGGCGCCGTCGAGCGCGCGCGCCAGCGGCGAGATCCAACTGACCAGGCCGCGTTCGGGATCGGCCTCGTCCTCGCCGACGATGCGGTAGCGATGTTCGCCACCGTTGTCGTCGACCACGTCGACTGTCGCACCGAAACCGACACGATCGTGCCGTGCGACCGGTGCGACCACGATCGCCGCCCCGATCCGCGCCTGCAGCCAGCGCAGTTCGCGCGCGATCATCGCGCGTTCGAGTTTCGCACCGACGGCATCGGCATCGATCGCCGCGAGCCGCTGTCCGGCATCCACGAGCCGCTCGCGCAATTGCGCCAGGCCGTGTTCGGTGACGTAGTTGGGATGCTCGCTGAGCGGCAATTCCGGCAGGTCCTCCGGAATGTCGGGGTCGGTATCCTTGACGAAGGCACGGCTCATGGATGTGGGAAATCCCTCGGAAACCACCGCCAGAGTAGGCCCTCCGGCGTGAACGCAACGGGTGTAGGCTGCGCGCTCCCAACCCCGCGGAGACCTTGCGATGATCGCCTACGTCACCATCGGCACCAACGACCTGCCGCGCGCCGGCGCGTTCTACGACACGTTGCTGGCCGAACTCGGCGGCACGCGGATGATGGAGGAGCCGGATTACTTCATCGCCTGGAGCACCGGCCAGGACGGTGCCGGGCTCGGCGTCTCGATCCCGTTCGACAAGCGGCCCGGAACCGTCGGCAACGGCACCATGGTCGCGATGCAGGCGAGCAGCCGCGAGCAGGTCGACCGCGTGCATGCCAGGGCGCTGGAACTGGGTGGCAGCGACGAGGGCGCGCCGGGGCAGCGCTGGGACGGGTTCTATGCCGCCTATTTCCGCGACCTCGACGGCAACAAGCTCAACGCCTGCTACATGGGGCCGTGAGGAGTCGGTGATCGGAATACCCCGCCGGCAGGATAGCCCGGCTTGCAGGTGAGCGTCAGCGGATCGGCAGTTTCAGCCGGCGTCCGCTCCAGTCCAGCAGCACGCTGTCGGCGGTGATCGCGGTGACGACCGCGTCGCCGATACGGTCGCCTTCGCCGAGCCGGCTGCCATCGACGATGACGAAACGCCGCGCCGGATCGTCGTTCCACATGTGCATGCTGACCTTGAGCGGCGGCAGCGACTTGCGCTCGTCGGCAGAGAGGTCGGAGAGCTGCAGGATGCCGCCGTCGCTGGGCGCTGGCGTTGCTGCAACCGGTTGCTACCCGGGCACCACGGGCGCATGCGCGGTTGCAACCTCCGGCGCGATGGGTGCAGGCGCTTGCGTCCGTGCGGGTGGTTCGATGGATGGCGACGTGGCGGGTGCACTGCGCAATGGTGCGGCGGGTGCTGGCGGCAACAGGCGC
>JBDSFV010000064.1:0-4074 GCA_039919355.1 Luteimonas sp.
TGGCGACGCTGAACACCGGTCCGCGTTCCGGATGGCCTTCGACCAGGCGGTGGAACACGTTCATGTGGCCGTAGGACAGGCCGGCCTTCTCGGCGGCCACCACGATGTCGGGGCCGCGCAGGGTCTCGCCGGCACGTGCGGCGATATACAACGTCACGATCTTCTCGAAGTCCTCGCTGCCGCGGCGGCCGAGTTCGCTGCTGGCCGAGTTGCCGAGCGTGCGGTCCAGCAAGTCCATTTCCGATTGCACGACGGCGTCGCTGCCGTAATCCGGGCCCGCGGCGAGTTCGCGTTCCAGCTGCGCACCGATGGTGGGTTCGACCCTGGTTCCATCACCGCGGCCGCCTTCGACGCGCCGCCCCTGTCCAGGGCGCCGCGGACGGCCGAAGAAATAGATCGCCGCGATCAGCAGCACGCCCGCGATCAGGATTCCGGTTCGCAACAGCCATACGTCGGACATCGCTTTCTCCTATCAGGCGGCGCCGGCCAGGCGCGCGGCTTCGGCCAGGTCCACCGACACCAGGCGGCTGACGCCGGGCTCGCGCATGGTAACGCCACTCAACTGCTGCGCGGCTTCCATCGTCGCCTTGTTGTGGGTCACGAACAGGAACTGCACCTGCTCGCTCATCTCGCTGACCAGCGCGGTGAAGCGGCCGATGTTGGCCTCGTCGAGCGGCGCGTCGACCTCGTCGAGCAGGCAGAACGGCGCCGGGTTGAGGCGGAAGATCGCGAACACCAGCGCCACCGCCGTCATCGCCTTCTCGCCGCCGGACAGCAGCGAGATGTTCGATACGCGCTTGCCGGGCGGGCGCGCCATGATCGCAACGCCGGTGTCGAGCAGGTCCTCGCCGGTGAGCTCGAGGTAGGCGTGGCCGCCGCCGAACAGGCGTGGATACAGTTCCTGTACCCCGGTATTGACGCGGTCGAAGGTGTCCTTGAAACGACCGCGGGTCTCGCGGTCGATCTTGCGGATCGCGTCTTCGAGCGTGTCCAGCGCGGTGGTCAGGTCGGCATTCTGCGCGTCGAGGTAATCCTTGCGCTGTGCGGCCTCAGCGTGTTCGGCGATCGCGGCGAGGTTGACCGGCTCGAGCCTGCGCAGCTTGGCGTCGAAATCGGCGACCGCCTTTTCCCACGCCGCCACCTCGGCGTCCGCGGCCAGGGTGGCGATGACAGCGTCCAGCACGAAGCCTGCTTGGACCACGGCCGACGACAACTGCCCGGCCTTGATCACCAGCGCCTGCTGGTCGAGCTTGCGTTGCGAGATCTTCTCGCGCTGCGCCAGCGCCTGCTCGTCGCGCTGGTGGCGGGTCTGCTCGTGGCCGCGCAGCTCGTTGTCGATGCCTTCCAGCGCCGAGCGCGCAGCGGCCAGCGCCTTCTCGGTGCGAACGCGTTCCTCCAGCGCGGCCTGGCGTTCGCTTTCCAGCGCGTTGACCGGCGTGTCGCCTTCGGACAGTTGCGAGGCGAGTTCGCCCAGGCGCGTATCGAGCTGGCCACGCTGGCCACCCATGCGTTCCAGCGCCTGGGTCAGCGCGACGATCTGCGCGCGTTGCGATTCCAGCGTCAGTGCGAGCGCGTGCGCGGCATCGCGCGATTCGCGGGCAGCGCTGCGGGCAGCATCGCGGGCTTCGCCGAGGTTGCGTCGTTCGGCGTCCAGTGCATGGTGCGCGCTTTCCAGCTCCGCCATGCGCGACACGGCGTCCTCGAGTCTGGCGCGGGCTTCGCGCGCCTGTTCGCGGCAGCTGTCGAGGGTCGCGATGAGTTGTGCGGTATCGACGTCGATGCTTTCGATGCGACCACGCGCCGAATCCAGCCGGCCCTGCTGGCTTTGCAACTGGCCGGCGAGTTCGGAGACCGAACGATGCGCGAGATAGGCGGCGCGCTGTGCGTCCTCGCGTTGCTGCTCGGCGACGAGCAGGCGGTCGCGCCAAGCGTTGATGCCACGCTCGAGCTCTGTCTCGCGGTGTTGCAGCTTCCCGATCTCCATGCGCAGTGACTGGATCTCGCGCTCACGCAGCAACGCGCCCTGCTTGGCCGCGCCGGAACGCAATACCCGCACCCAGCCGGCGCCGAGTCGTTCGCCGCTGCGGGTGATCACCGATTCGCCGTCGCCGAGCCGCGGCAGCAACGCACGCGCTTCGGCGAGGGTTTCGGCGGCATGCAGTTTCGACAGGATGCGGCGAATCGCGGCCGGACCCTGCATCTTGGCCGCCAGCGAAGTCGGTGCGTAGTTCGTGTCTTCGACTGCGGGCGAGACGAGCGTGAGCCGCCCTTCGCCGAGTTCGCCCAAGGCATCGACCAGGGCTTCCGGTGCTTCCACCAGCACACCCTCGATCAGCTGTCCGAGCGCGCTTTCGACCGCGTTTTCCCAGCCGGATTCGACCACCAGCTTTTCGCCGACACGCGCGGCGGAATCCAGTCCGCGCTGGCGTAACCACTGCGTCGCCGCACCCTGCTCCTGGCCGAGCGCGGCGTGCTGCAGCGTCTCCAGCGACGACAGCCGGCCGCGGGCGCCCTGCACCTGCTTGCGCACTTCGGCCAGCTCGGTCTGCGCGGCACGCTGCTGGTCCTGCAATTCGGTGACGGCGTGCTTGCGCGTCTCGACGTCTGCATTCAAGCCATCGAGCGAGGTCTTCTGCGTGTCGTGCTGCGACTGGACCTGGGTGAAAGCCTCCGCCAGAGCGGCGAGATCCAGCCCGGCACGCTCGATTGCAAGTTGCTCGCGTCGGCGGTCGGCATCCAGTGCCTGGCGGTCGAGGTAATCGACACGGGTGCGTTCGACATCACCGGCACGCGCGGCCTCGGCCTGTTCGCGTGCATGCGCGTCCCAGCGCTGCTGCCAGTCGGCGAGCCTGGCCTCGGCATCGCGCAAGGCGTCCTGCTTCGCCTGGTCATCGGCCTGCAGTTGCGCCAGCTGCGGTTCGGCTTCGGCAATCGCGCTTCGCAGCACGCCCAGGCGGGCCTCGTCGCCGCTGATGTGGCTGCCGAGTTCGGCCAGCGCACTCTGTGCCTCGTCGCGGGTGCGCTGCAGGCGCTGCGCCATCTCGCGCTGGTGCGCAATCTGCTGCTCGATCCGCGCCAGCGTGCCACCGACCTGGTAAACCTCGGCCTGCGCCCTGTTCAACGCCTCAGTGGCTTCCTCGCGGCGCACGCGGTCGGTCTCGATCTGGCGTTCGGCCTCGCGCTGCTCGGCGATCAGCTGCTGCAGCTTCGTTTCTTCCTGCGACAGGCGTTCGCGCAGCTGCTGCACCTGCGCGTCGAGACCACGGTATTCCAGCGCCTTCCACTCGGCGTCCCTGGTCTTGCGTTCGACCTGCAGCGCCTGGTACTGCCCGGCCTGGCGCGCCTGGCGCTTGAGGTGCTCGAGCTGCTTGCCCACTTCCTCGCGCAGGTCATTGAGGCGGTCGAGGTTCTCGCGGGTGTGGCGGATGCGGGTTTCGGTTTCCTTGCGGCGTTCCTTGTACCTGGAAATGCCGGCGGCCTCTTCCAGGTACATGCGCAAGTCTTCCGGCCGCGCCTCGATGATCTGGCTGATCATGCCCTGCTCGATGATCGAGTAGCTGCGCGGCCCCAGGCCGGTGCCGAGGAACAGGTCGGTGATGTCGCGGCGACGGCATCGGGTGCCGTTGAGGTGGTAGTTGCTGGTGGCGTCGCGGCCGACCGTGCGCTTGACCGAGATTTCGTCGAAGGCGCCGTACTCGCCGGTGATGGTGTGGTCGGCGTTGTCGAAGATCAGCTCGACCGTCGCCTGCGACACCGGCTTGCGCGACGAAGAGCCGGAGAAGATCACGTCGGTCAGCGAATCGCCGCGCAGGCGGCTGGCGGCACTCTCGCCCATGACCCAGCGGATCACATCGATGATGTTGGACTTGCCGCACCCGTTCGGGCCGACCACGCCGGTCATGTTGGTCGGCAGGTGCAGCGTGGTCGGATCGACGAAGGATTTGAAACCGGACAGCTTGATCGTGGACAGGCGCATGCGGCGGTCGTCGGGCCCCGGAGAGCGCGGCCGGGGCCGGCGCTGCAGTCAAGAAAACAGATTCAGGATCGCCGCCAGGTTATTGAATCAACTCGCGA
>JBDSFV010000065.1:0-3725 GCA_039919355.1 Luteimonas sp.
CTCGACCCGACCGGCCGGCGCCAGCAGCACCGCTGCGACCGGCAACAGCGAGCCGACCGCGAACGCCGCCGCCGAGGCCAATGCAGCCTGCAGCGGGCGCGCGCGCAGGGTCTCGGTGATGCCCAACTCGTCGCGCGCATGGCTGCCCAGCGCATCGTGCGCGGTGAGTTGGGTGGCGACCTCATGCGCGAGTCCGGACGTCAGCCCGCGCTTGAGGTAGATATTGGTGAGCTCTGCCAACTCGCTGTCCGGATCCTCGGCGAGCTCGCGGGTTTCCTTGGCGACGTCGGCGCGCTCGGTATCGGCCTGCGACTGCACCGAGACGTACTCGCCCGCGGCCATCGACATCGCGCCGGCCACGACGCCGGCGATGCCGGTCATCAGCACGGTGCCGTGGCCCGCGCCGCTGGCGGCCACGCCGACCACCAGACCGGCGACCGAGACGATGCCGTCGTTGGCGCCGAGCACCGCGGCGCGCAGCCAGCCGACGCGTGCGGAACGATGGTGTTCGGCATGCCAGCGGCGCATCGGAAATCTCCGTGGGACGGGTGTCGCCATCATCGCCGCAAACGCAGCCAGCGGCTGGCATGGCGGTCGAGCGCATTGGCTTCAAAGCCCTGGACGTTGTTCGCGACCAGGTGCTTGGATGTGTAGAAGTACAGCGGAATCAGCGCGTGCTGGTTCAGCAGTCGCGTTTCCGCCGCATGCAGCCAGGCATTGCGTGCGGCCTCTGACTTCGCCGCGTCGGCCCTGGCGACGCGTTCGCGGAAGCCGGGATCATCAAGGCCGGTCCAGTTCAGCGGCCCGTCGCTGCCGAACGCTGCGAGGAAGTTGCGCGCATCCGGCACATCCGCGATCCATCCGCCGCGGAAGACCTGCGTGATCACGCGTTGCTTGCGGTTGCCGACGAAGACCTTCCACTCCTCGTTGCGCAGCCGCACCTGCACACCGAGCACCTGTCGCCACATCGCTGCGACCGCAAGCGCGAGGCGGCGATGCGGCGTGGATGTGTTGTAGCGCAGTTCGATGACGAGCGGATGCGCGTGCGAATAGCCTGCGGCGCGATACAAGGCCTGCGCCCGCGCATCGCGTTGCGCCTGTGTCCAGCGTGACCACGGCAGGGACGCCGGCACATAGCCGGGAATGCCCGTCGGCACAATGCCGAAGGCCGGCGTCTCGCCCAGGCCGGTGACGTAGCGGGTGAGCTTGTCGCGGTCGACCGCGAGCGACAGCGCTTCGCGCAATTGCGGATTGTCGCGAAACGGCGGCCGGGTGAGGTTGAGGCCGAACCAGAACGCGCCGAGATACGGCGCGATCCGCAGCCGCGCGCCGAAACGCTCGCGCAACGATGGCAACGGCTGCGGTGGCACCACTTCGGTGAGGTCGAGGTCGCCGGCGGCGAAGCGCTGCAATTCCGCGGCGGCGTCTTCGGTGACCTGGAAACGCACCCGCGGGATCGCCACGTTGGCGACATCGTGGAAGCGCGGATTCTTCTGGACGATCAGGTTCGCCTGCGGCGTCCACGCGACCAGCCGGTAGGCGCCGTTGCTGACGAGATGGCCGGGGCGTGTGTGCTGCGCGCCGTATTGCGCGACCGCCGGCAGATACACCGGGAATGCGATCGGCAAGGTCAGCAGCGCCGGCAACGATGCGCTGCGGGTCAGTGAAAACACCACCGTGCGCGCATCCGGCGCCGACACGCCGAGCGCGTCCGGCGGCAATGTGCCGGCCTGCACCGCCTGCGCGTTGCGCAGCGCATCGAACAGTTCGCCGAACGGCGCTGCGGTCCTTGGCGCGAACGCGCGCCGGAAGCTGGCGACGATCTGCGGCGCGTCCAGCGGCGCGCCGTTGCTCCAGCGCAGGCCGTCGCGCAGGTGGAAGGTCCAGGTGCGGCCGTCGGCGGACACTGTCCAGCGTTGCGCCATGCCCGGGATCAACCGTCCGCGCGCGTCCTCGGTGACGAGGCCCTCGTAGAGATCGCGCAGGACATTGCCGCAGGCGACTTCCTGGCAGCGGTGCGCGTCGAGGGTCGACGGTTCCGGGCCGTTGCCGCGCTCCAGTTGCTCGTGCGATGGCTGCGCCGCCGCCGTGGCGGAACACAGCAGCAACAACAGGGCGACGAATCGGGCCACGGCCACCGGATATAGTGCAGTCCTTGCGATGGTAGGGCAGCGCCCCCAACTCGCACACCCCCAATGCGAGCGGTCCGATGTCGAGCCCGAGCAACGTCGCCGAATCCCCGATCACCGACCGTCGCACACTGGTGGACTATCTGGCCTCCGGTGGCCGCGCGGAGCAGGACTGGCGCATCGGCACCGAGCACGAGAAGTTCGGCTTCCACCTCGACGATCTGCGCGCGCCGACCTTCGACGGCGAGCGCGGCATCGAGGCCCTGCTGAAAGGACTCACGCGATTCGGCTGGGCAGCGGTCGAGGAACACGGCCGCGTGATCGCGCTGACCCGGGGAGACGCGTCGGTGACGCTGGAACCGGCCGGGCAACTGGAACTGTCTGGCGCGCAACTCGAGACCGTCCACGAGACCTGCTGCGAGGTCGACGGCCACCTCGCCGAGGTCAAGGCCGTTGCCGACGAACTCGGCCTTGGTTTCCTCGGCATGGGCTCCAGCCCAAATGGCGGCGCGACGAGATGCCATGGATGCCGAAAGGCCGTTACCAGATCATGCGCGATTACATGCCCAAGGTCGGATCGCTGGGCCTGGACATGATGACCCGCACCTGCACGGTGCAGGTCAACCTCGATGTCAGCGATGAAGCCGACATGGTGAAGAAGTTCCGCGTGTCGCTGGCGCTGCAGCCGATCGCGACCGCGCTGTTCGCCGATTCGCCGTTCACCGAAGGCAAGCCCAACGGTTATCTGTCATACCGCTCGCACATCTGGACCGATACCGACCCCGGCCGCACCGGCATGCTCGATTTCGTGTTCGCCGACGGTTTCGGCTTCGAGCGCTATGTCGACTACCTGCTCGACGTGCCGATGTATTTTTCCTATCGCAATGGCGAGTACATCGACCTGGCCGGGAAGTCATTCCGGAAGTTCATGGAAGGAAAACTCGATGGGTTGCCCGGTGCATTGCCGACGCTGCGCGACTGGTCCGACCACATGACCACCGCGTTCCCGGAAGTGCGGCTGAAGAAATACCTGGAGATGCGCGGCGCCGATGGTGGCCCGTGGAACCGGTTGTGCGCATTGCCGGCGTTCTGGGTCGGACTGCTCTACGACGATGCCGCGCTCGATGCCGCCTGGGACCTGGTCAAGGATTTCAGCATGGCCGAGCGCCATGCCTTGCGCGATGGCGTGCCGAAGCATGCGCTCAAACTCCCGTTCCGTACCGGCACGGTGCGCGAGCTCGCGCTGGAAGCGCTGAAGATCTCCGCCGCCGGCCTGCACCGACGCGCGATGAAGAACTTCAATGGCGCCGACGAAAGCATCTTCCTTACCCCGCTGATCGACTTCGCCGAGGCCGACGAGACGCCGGCCGAGCGCAAGCTCGAGTTGTTCGCCAGCGAGTGGGGTGGCAGCGTCGATCCGGTGTTCCGCCAATACGCCTATTGAAGCCGCGTACTGATCCTCAGAAGCGCGAGGCGGTGAGCGGCATGTCCGCCCATTGCCAGGCCGCTTCGTAACGACGCTTGCTGTCGGCTGCGTCGATGTCGCCGAGCTTGCGCTGCGCCTGCTCCAGGCCGTACAGCGACCAGCCGTTGTCC
>JBDSFV010000066.1:0-3364 GCA_039919355.1 Luteimonas sp.
GGCGCAGCTGCGTGCGGCCGCCGCGGCTTCGCAGGATACGGCGCTGCTGTTGACCGGCACGGTGTTCGTGGTCGCCGGCATCGCCTTCAAGTTCGGCGCGGCGCCCTTCCACATGTGGCTGCCCGACACCTACCAGGGCGCGCCGACGCCGATCACGTTGTTCATAGCATCGGCGCCGGAGCTGGCCGCGTTCGCGCTCGCGTTCCGGATGCTGGAGGCCGGGCTCGGTCCGCTGGACGAGCGCTGGCGGCTGCTGATCGCCGGCATCGCGGCGCTGTCGCTGGTGGTGGGCAACCTGATCGCGCTGATGCAGGGCAACCTCAAGCGCATGCTGGCGTATTCCAGCATCTCGCACGTCGGCTTCCTGTTCCTCGGATTCGCCGGCGGCGGTGCGCAGGGTTATGCCGCGGCGATGTTCTACGCGATCAGCTACGCGATCATGACCGCCGCGGCGTTCGGCGCGATCGTGGTGCTCTCCGGTCGTGGCTTCGAGGCCGACCGGATCGACGACTTCAAGGGCTTGAACGCACGCAGCCCGTGGCTGGCCGGGCTGGTGCTGTGCATCATGGCCTCGCTGGCGGGCGTGCCGCCGTTCCTCGGCTTCTGGGCCAAGCTCGCGGTGCTGCGCGCCGCGCTGCAGGGCGACATGCTGTGGCTGGCGATCGTCGGCATCGTGTTCGCGGTGGTCGGCGCGTTCTACTACCTGCGCGTGATCAAGGTGATGTATTTCGACGAGCCGGTCGCGGATGTCCCGGCACCACGCAACGACCGCCCCTTGCAGATCGCGTTCGGCGTGAACGCGCTTGCACTGCTGGTGCTCGGCATCTTCTGGAACCCGCTGATGGCCTGGTGCCAGCAGGCCTTCATCGGCTGAACATCGCGATCTTGCAATCCCCGGCACAAGTCACCATAATTCCGCTCTTGTTGCGGGGTGGAGCAGTCTGGCAGCTCGTCGGGCTCATAACCCGAAGGTCGCAGGTTCAAATCCTGCCCCCGCTACCAGCTTTTCCGGTAACGAAAAGCCTCCACGGAGGCTTTTTTGTTTAGCGGAGAGTCGGGCTTCGTGGTCGCGTGCTGCATCGCGATTACGCCGGAATCCAGCGGTATCGGACAAGGGGCCCACTGGGCCCTTTTCGTTTTTCGGAGTCGGAGCTGTCGATCGCATGACGGACAAGGCAACTGAAGTCGCGACGCTGCTTGCCCCGGCGGTGCAATCGCTCGGGCTCGAGCTGCTGGGCGTGGAATACCTGCCTGCGCCGGGTAGTGCGTTGCTGCGCGTGTACATCGATGTTCCCGCCGACGACGCGGGAGCGCCGGGCCAAGCGCGCACGGTCGGCATCGAGGACTGCGAGGCCGTCAGTCGCGAAATCTCGGCGCAGCTGGATGTCGCCGACCCGATCAGCGCCCATTACACGCTGGAAGTGTCGTCGCCGGGCGTCGACCGGCCGCTGTTCACCCCATTGCAGTTCGCGCGCTTCATCGGCGAAACCGCAAAGGTGACGTTGAAGCTGCCGCAGGACGGGCGTCGCCGGCTGCAGGGCGTGATCGTCCGGGTCGACGACAACGACATCGTGTTCGGTGTCGATGGCAATGCTGGCGAGCCTGTCGAGCTGGCCGTGGCCATCGACAACATCGACAAGGCGCGACTGGTGCCGGATTGGACGGCACTCGGGTTCGCGCCCGTAAAAAAGGACAAGTCCGGACGCGAAACGCGGCCGGGCAAGCAAGCCAGGAAACCAACCAAAAAGCCGGCGGCCATGAAGCCGTCTCGTGCGGAGTGAGTAAATGAGCAAGGAACTGTTGCTGGTGGTGGACGCGGTCGCCAACGAGAAGGGCGTGCCGGAGTCGGTGATCCTGGAAGCGATCGAGGCCGCGCTGGCGTCGGCGGCGAAGAAGCGCTACCCCGAGCAGGACGTGCTGGTGCGCGTGGCGATCGATCCCAAGGATGGCAGCTACGAAAGCTTCCGTCGCTGGGAAGTGGTCGCCGACGACGTGGTGATGGAATCGCCGGACCGGCAGATCCGCCTGATGGACGCGGTCGACGAAAGCGAGGGCGCGGAGGTCGGCGATTACATCGAGGAGCCGATCGAGAACCCGGACTTCGGCCGCATCGCCGCGCAAGCCGCCAAGCAGGTGATCGTGCAGCGCGTGCGCGAAGCCGAGCGCACACAGGTCGTCGACCAGTGGAAGGACCGGATCGGCGAATTGGTGACCGGCATCGTCAAGCGCGCCGAGCGCGGCAACATCTTCGTCGACCTCGGCGGCAACGCAGAAGCCTTCATCCCCAAGGACAAGGGCATTCCGCGCGACGTGCTGCGCGCCGGCGACCGCGTGCGTGGTTACCTGTTCGATGTACGCAGCGAACCGCGTGGTCCGCAGCTGTTCATCAGCCGCGCCGCACCCGAATTCATGATCGAGCTGTTCAAGCTCGAGGTGCCGGAAGTCGGCCAGGGCCTGGTCGATATCAAGGCCTGCGCCCGCGATCCGGGCGACCGCGCCAAGATCGCGGTGCTGGCCTACGACAACCGCACCGATCCGATCGGCGCCTGCATCGGCATGCGCGGTTCGCGCGTGCAGGCGGTGTCGAACGAACTCAACGGCGAGCGCGTTGACATCGTGTTGTGGTCGGACAACCCGGCGCAGTTCGTGATCAACGCGATGGCGCCGGCCGAGGTGCAGTCGATCATCGTCGACGAGGAAAAGCACTCGATGGACCTCGCTGTCGCCGAGGACAAGCTGGCGCAGGCGATCGGCCGCGGCGGCCAGAACGTGCGCCTGGCCAGCCGTATGACCGGCTGGCAGCTCAATGTGATGACCCAGGACCAAGTCGCCGCGAAGTCGGAGGCCGAACAGGCGGCCGCCAAGGCGCTGTTCCAGGAGAAGCTTGAGGTCGACGAGGAAATCGCCGGCATCCTCGTGGCCGAGGGTTTCAGCACGGTCGAGGAAATCGCCTACGTGCCGGTCGGCGAGCTGCTTGCGGTCGAGGGCTTCGACGAGGACATCGTCGAGGAGCTGCGGGCGCGGGCACGCGACGCGCTGCTCAACGACGCGCTCGCGGTCGAGGAGGAAGTCGACGAGCACCAGCCGGCCGACGACCTGCTGGTGCTGGAAGGCATGGACGACGAGACCGCCTTCGCACTGGCCGGCCATGGCATCCGCACCGTCGATGACCTCGGCGAACTCGGTGCCGACGAGGTCGTCGAGTTCGGGATCGAGGGCATGGACGAGGAACGCGCCGCGGCGCTGATCCTGGCCGCCCGCGCCGAGGAGATCGCACGGCTGGAGCGCGAGGGCTGAGGCGCGGGCGCCGAAGGCCTGGACCAGCGGAATCAGGGATACCCGGGATTAGAGACACCCCAAGATT
>JBDSFV010000067.1:0-8262 GCA_039919355.1 Luteimonas sp.
GGCACGAAGTTGGAGAAGATGTAGTCGCTGAGCTGGTTGCTCCACTGCTCGAACACCGGGAACGCCGACAGCACGCCGAACACCACCATCGACAGCGGCACCAGCGCGAATACGGTGGTGAACGACAGCGCGCCGGCTGCCTCGAACAGGCGGTCGTCGAGGAAGCGTCGCCACAGGAAGCGGAAGAAGGAATTCGCGCGCGCGCGGTCGCGCATGCGGTCGCTCCAGCGGTTCAGGGAATCCAGCGGCTCCATCGGCCGAAGGGTAACCGATGGGGGTGCGGGTCGCGATGGCACTGCCTGTCATTCCCGCGAAGGCGGAAATCCATACGGGACGGACTTTCGGTAGTGCCACTGGATAACTCGCTTCGCTCGCCCTTCGGGTCGTCCGTTCCGGACGATCTGCGCGCTGCGCGCTTGTCCCGCCGTCGCGGGAATGACGAGCAAAAGGCAGGGCTCGCACGCATCCCCTATCCTTGTGCCCGGACAGGAGGACGCAATGCCCGACATTCTGGTTCTCTATTACAGCCGCGGCGGCTCGGTCGCGCGGCTCGCGCGCCATGTCGCGCGCGGCGTCGGCGAGGTCGCGGGCATGAGCGCGCGGCTGCGCACGGTACCCGCGGTGGCGGTGCTGACCCAGACCGCGGCGCCGCCGGTGCCGGAGGAAGGTGCACCCTACGTCGAACGCAACGATCTGGCCGAATGCGCCGGCCTGCTGCTCGGCAGCCCGACCCGTTTCGGCAACATGGCCGCGCCGCTCAAGCACTTCATCGATGGACTCGGCGCGGAATGGGCCAGCGGCACCCTGGTCGGCAAGCCCGCGGGCGTGTTCACCTCGACCGCGACCATGCACGGCGGCCAGGAAGCGACGTTGCTGTCGATGATGATTCCGCTGCTGCACCACGGATGCGTGCTCGCGGGCATCCCCTATACCGAGCCGGCACTGAGCAGCACCCGCGGCGGCGGCACGCCCTATGGCGCCAGCCACGTCGCCGGCACCGGCGACGATCCACAACCCAGCGAGGACGAGGCGCTGCTCGCGCGCGTGCTCGGCCGCCGCATCGCGCAACTCGCCGTACGGCTGTCGGCATGAACCGTGCACACAAGGTGCTGTGTGCTGCCTTGTTCGCGCTGGTGGCGTTGTACGCGTGGTGGTTCGGGCGCGAACTGCAGTGGTTCGCGCTCGCGGTATTCGCGCTGCCACCGCTGTGGCTGGCGATTTCGGCCTTGCGCGGTGGCGTGCGCACTGGTTTCTGGTCCGGCGTGCTGGCGCTGTTGTGGTTCTCGCATGGCGTCATGGTGGCGTGGACGCGGTCGCCGGAGCGCATGTTCGCGCTGGCCGAAATCGCGTTGGCGGTGGCCATCGTGTTCGCCGCGAGCCTGCCGGGCCTGCGCGCGCGCATCGCCGGGCGCCGATGACCACACCGTATAATCCGCGCCTCGCCCGCACGGATCCGCCGCGATGGAAGAACTCCTGGTCGTCACCACCGGCGGCACCATCGACAAGGTGTACTTCGACGACAAGTCGGACTACCAGGTCGGCGAGCCGCAGATCGGCCTTATCCTCGAGGAGCTGGGCGTCGCCTTCCGCTTCCGCGTGATCCCGATCATCCGCAAGGACTCGCTGCACATCGACGCCGCCGACCGTGAGCTGCTGCGCGCAACCATCGCGGCGCAGGACGCGCGCTACGTGCTGGTCACCCACGGCACCGACACCATGGTCGACACCGCCAGGGTGCTGGCCAGCATCAAAGGCAAGACCATTGTCCTCACCGGTGCGTTGAATCCGGCGCGCTTCCGCGGCTCCGACGCCGAATTCAACATCGGCACCGCGGTCGGCGCAGTGCAGTCACTGCCACCGGGCGTGTACATCGCCATGAACGGCCGTGTCTGGAATCCGGCGCGGGTACGCAAGAACGTCGCCGCCAACCGCTTCGAGGCCGCCGACTGATTCCTTGCGCCGTCGTGCGCGTGAAGCCGGTCTGCGCACGGCGCAAAAAAACCCCGGCGCAAGGCCGGGGTTCGCAATCCTGCAAGGGAGAGCAAGCGATCAGAAAGTCACGCTCCAGCTGTTGATGTAGCCGACGTCGCCGCCCGCGTTGTCATTGACGCGCAGCTTCCAGGTGCCGTTGAGCAACTCGGTCGACAGGTTCAGCGTGACCGTCTTGACGATGTTGTCGGTGCTGGTGCCGGTGCGGTTGTGGATGTTGTACAGGCTGCCGTCCGGCGCCACCAGGTCGACCTTCAGGTCGCCGATGTAGGTGTGGACGATGTTGACCGACACCGAGGCGGTGCTGGGCGCGTTGCCGCTGCGTCCGGACACCGTGATCGGGCTGTCGACCGTGACGTTGTCGCTGATCGTGTAGTCGCTGCTGTTGGTGTAGGTCTGCGCGCTGCCGCCGCCGGTGGTGTAGTTGCCGACCAGGCTCACGCCCGAGAAGCTCGAATACGCCTTTAGCCGGACGTAGTAGGTGCCTGCCGATGGCGCTGCGAAGGTGCAGGTCTCGGCGTTGCCGGTCAGGTACGGACGGCAGTCGTACACGGTGTCGGTCGGCGCGCTGCCGAGCTTCACATACATGTCGGCATCGCCGGTGCCGCCCGACATGGTGAACGTCAGGTTGCTGGAGCCGGCTGGCACCACCATCGTGTAGTTCAGCGAAGCGCCGGTTGTCGCCGACAGGCTGGTCTTCGCGACGCCCTTGGTCAGCGTGCCGCCAGTCGGCGTGCCATTGACGGCATCGACCGCAGCCTTGGCATTGGCAATGCCGGCACCGTTGAGCTGGGTCTGGGTGACCGGAAACGCACGCGCGGTGCTCTTGAGCAGCGACTCGATCTCGGCCGGGGTCTTCGGCGTGGTCGCCACCGCCTGCATCAATGCCACGATGCCCGCGACATGCGGCGTCGCCATCGACGTGCCGCTGTAGTTGACATAGGTTTCCGCGCCCGGCGAGGTGGTGCCGGCGTTCATCGTCGACATGATGGTCGAGCCCGGGGCGGCGACATCCACACCGGTGCCGTAGTTCGAGAAGCTCGAACGCGCGCCGGTGCTGGTGGTGGCGCCGACCGCGACCACGTTGAGGCAGTTGGCTGGTGAGGAACCCGACACGTTGGCGTTGTCGTTGCCGGCGGCGATGACCAGCGTGGTGCCGCGCGACACCGCACTGTTGATCGCGGCCTGGGAGGTCGCGCCACAGGCGCCGGAACCGCCGAGGCTGAGGTTGATCACCTCGGCCGGGTTGGCATTGGCGGGCACGCCGCTGACGGTGCCGCCCGAGGCCCAGATCATCGCGTCGGCAATGTCGGAGTCGTAACCGCCGCAGGTGCCGAGCACGCGCACCGGCACGATCCTGGCGTTGTACGCCATGCCCGCAACGCCCTTGGCGTTGTTGGTCACCGCGGCGATGGTGCCGGCGACGTGGGTGCCGTGCCAGCTGGAGTTGCTGGCGGTTCCGCACTGGCCGGTGGTCCAGTCGCCCGGATCGCTGGCGTCGCTGTCGCGGCCGTTGCCGTCGTTCGACACAGCCGTATCGATGATGAAGTCATAGCCCGGCAGGATGTTGGCGCTGAGGTCGCTGTGGCTGGTGATGCCGGTGTCGAGCACCGCCACGACCGCACCGGCCCCGCTGGTGATGTCCCACGCCTGCGTCGCGTAGGTGCCGCCGGCACCGGTGCCGAAGCCGAACTGCTGGCTGAAGTTGGTGTCGTTCGGGGTGAAAAACGCCTTGTTGAGCTTGTCGACCTCGACGTATTCGACGTTCGGGTCGGCCGCGATCTGGCGCATCAGCGATGCCGCCTCGACCCGGTCGAGCTTGCGGCTGGCCTTGACCACGTCGGCACCGACGGCGAGCCGGCGCACGTGGTCCAGCGCCACCGCCTTGCCGCCGACCGGGGTGGCCGCGGCGCGGGTCAACGCCGGCTTGACGTTCGCGACATTGGCGCGCTCTGCACTGCCGTCACGGTATTTGACGATGAAACGGTCATAGGACTGGCCTGCCGACTGCAGACCGCCGAGATCGACGCGGCCGGCGGCCATCACTGGCGACGCGACCATCGAAGACAATGCAAGCGCGGTAGCGGCCGCCAAGGCATGCACGCGCATGCGACGTTGCGAAACATCTGACATCTGGACTTCCCCCGGAACTTTGGAATGGGCCGCGGATCGCGGCATAGGCCCGGACACGGCCCGAACCCGGCAATGCGCCGGTCCGACCTGATCCAGACCAAGGAGGCGGCATCGAAACGTCAGCGCCGCCATGTGACGCTAAGCGACACCCGCACTGCAGTCACGCTGCAGCTGCAACATAAAACGGTGGCGTAAGTGTGTCCCGCATCACACTTTCGATACGTAAGCGGTTACATATCATGTGACTTTTGGCCCAGGGGCTCCGCGTCACATCGGGCAGAGGGTGCACGCGGGCGGCCCGCGCCTCAGAGCATGCCGGTCTCGAGCCGCGCGGCTTCGGACATCATGCTGCGGTTCCAAGGCGGGTCGAACACCAGTTCGACATCGGCCTCGGCCACGGTCGGGATCAGTTCCAGCTTGTTGCGCACGTCATCGACCAGGATGTCGCCCATGCCGCAGGCCGGCGCAGTCAGGGTCATCCGGACCTCGACCAGGCGCTGGCCGTCCTCGCGCCGCGACACGACCGCTTCGTAGACCAGGCCGAGGTCGACCACGTTGATCGGAATTTCCGGATCGAAGCAGGTCCGCAGCTGTTTCCACACCATCTGCTCGACCGCATCGTCGCTGGCGCCGGCCGGCAGTTCCAGCGGCTGCGGCGGCTCCTTGCCGATCGCATCGGCATCGGCGCCGGCGATGCGGAACAGGTTGCCCTCGACGAACACGGTATAGCTGCCACCGAGCGCCTGGGTGATGTAGCCGACGCTGCCGGCCGGCAGGGTCACAACATCGCCCTGCGGCACCATCACGCCGGCACAGTCGCGCTCGAAGCGCACGGGTTCACTGCTACGGGAATACATGTTCATGAGAGGGATGGCGGCTTCGCGCCGCAACACCTGCATTCTACTGCCGCGCGGACGTTATGCTGCGCGTCTGCCGCGACCACGACTCCCGTCCATGAATGATCCCGCAGCGCGCCCGGCACGCTGGTTGGCGCCCGCCCTGCTCGCGATCGGCAGTTTTGGCTTCGCCGCCGCATGGGTGCTGCTGGCGCTCGCGCGCGACCAGCAATGCAGCTGGATGGCGCTGCTCGCCGCGGTCGATGCCGTGCTGCTGCTGCGGCTGGCGCGAATGCCGGCGGGCGGGCTGCGTGCCGCGCTTGCGGTGCTCGCCACCGCGGCGACCATTGCACTTGCCAACTGGGGGATTGCCGCGACCCAGATCGGCAAGGTGATGGGCCTGCTGCCGTGGGAGTCGCTGGCGAAACTGGGCCCGGTCTTTGCGTGGACGCTGATCCGGCTCGCCAACCACGGCACGGACCTGTTCTGGATCGGGCTGTCGCTGCTGGTCGCCGCGCTGGCCGCGCGCTGACGCTTGCGGTGCGCGTGCCGCGACCGACTCGCAAGCCGGAGTCAGTGCCCGCCGCCGTCGAGCGCCTTCAATTCGCTGACCAGCGCGCTCGCCATCTCGGCGCCATCTCCGTACAGCATCCGTGTGTTGTCGGCATAGAACAGTGCGTTCTCGATGCCGGCGAAACCGGTGCCCTTGCCGCGCTTGATCACGATCGCGTGCCTGGCGTTGACCACGTCGAGGATCGGCATGCCGTAGATCGGCGAAGCAGGGTCGGTCTTCGCCACCGGGTTGACTACGTCGTTGGCGCCGATCACCAGCGCCACGTCGGTGTTGGGGAACTCGGGGTTGACGTCGTCCATGTCGGCGATCAGGTCATAGGGCACGCCAGCTTCTGCGAGCAGCACGTTCATGTGCCCGGGCATGCGGCCTGCGACCGGATGGATCGCGAACTTCACCTTGACCCCGCGTGCCATCAGTTTCTGCGTGAGTTCCCAGATCTTGTGCTGCGCCTGCGCCACCGCCATGCCGTAGCCGGGCACGATCACCACGCGCTCGGCATAGGCCATCATCGCGGCGACATCGCCGGCCTCGATCGGCTTTTGCGTCCCGGAAATGTCCTGCACCTGCCCGCCGCCGCCGAAGTTGGAGAACAGCACGCTCTTGATCGAGCGATTCATCGCCTTGGCCATCAACCGCGTCAGCAGCATGCCGGCGGCGCCGACCATCATGCCGGCGATGATCAGTGCCTCGTTGCCGAGCACGTAGCCCTCGAACGCGACCGCGAGGCCGGTCAGCGCGTTGTACAACGAGATCACCACCGGCATGTCGGCGCCACCGATCGGCAACGTCATCAGCACGCCGAGCGCGAGCGCGGCGACGAAGAACGCGACGATCATCGCCACGTCGAGCGAATGGACCACCATCGCGCCCAGCACCAAGGCGGTGGCGAACACCGCAAGGTTGAACAGCTGTTGCCCGGGGAAGGTGTAGCGCTTGTCCATGCGTCCATCGAGCTTGGCCCATGCGATCACCGAACCGGCCAGCGACACCGCACCGATCAATGCGCCGACGACGCCGAGCACCAGCGTCACTGTCGATGGTGCGCGGCCTTGCGCAGAAAACCGCAGCAATTCGACCGCGCCGATCGCCGCCGCCGAGCCGCCGCCCATGCCGTTGTACAGCGCGACCATCTGCGGCATGTCGGTGATCGCGACCTTCTTGCCCGAGATCCACGCCAATGCGGTGCCGATGGCGACGGCGAGCGCGACCAGGCCGAGGTTGTGCAGCTCCGGCAGCAGGAAGGTGGCGACCGTCGCGATCAGCATGCCGGCGCCGGCCCAGCGGATGCCGCTGCGCGCGGTCACTGGCGACGCCATGCGCTGCAGGCCTAGCAGGAACAGGGCCGCGGCGGCGAAGTAGCTGGCCTTCACCAGCAGCGACAGCACATCGTCCAATGCCAGGCTCACGAGGCCTGCCCCGGCTTCTTCGATGCCTTGAACATGTCGAGCATGCGTTCGGTGACGACGTAGCCGCCAGCGGCGTTGCCGGCGCCGAGCAGCACCGCGACGAAGCCGATCGCCTTCTCCAGCGTGGTGTCGGCGTGTCCCAGCACCACCATCGCGCCGATCAGCACGATGCCATGGATGAAGTTGCTGCCCGACATCAGCGGCGTGTGCAGGATCACCGGCACCCGCGAGATGATCACGTGGCCGGCGATCGCCGCCAGCATGAAGATGTACAGCGCCACGAACCCGTCCGACATGCTCTTCCCCAGCGTCGCGTCGCCCCCATCATAACGATCCCTGAACCCGTCGCCAGCCGCGTCAACCCGGCCGCGAGCCGGGCGTTGGCAGTCGCGCAGGATGCCCTGCAAGCGAAGGAGACCGGGATGGCCGGCTCGATCGTCGCCGGGATCGCCGGCACTGACCCGGCGTAAGCTGCCAGCGTGCACCCCGATGCCGGTCAGGAATCCCCACCATGGATCCGGACCAGCGCGGGACGATGCGCGCGCTATTCCAGAAGATGCGCGACATGACGCCGGAACAGCGGCGCGCCTTGCGCGAACAATGGCATCGGATGACGCCGGAACAGCGGGACGCCTGGGTCGAGGCGAATCCGCCGTCAGGCGACTGAGGGCTGGTCCGCCGTCGGTTGCATGGCTTGTACTGGCGGCTCGGGCCACACCGTCTTCGCCAGCAGTTCATCGCCCCAGTCGAACGCGAGCGTGCCGTCCTTCAACAGCAGGCCGACGAAGTTCAGCACGTTGCGCGCGTACATCTCGCTGGCATGCAATGCGCCCTGGCTGGCGAGGTTGAGCGGGCCGGCGATGGCGACGCCACCGATGTCGACGGTTTCGCCCGGGCGCGTCAGTTCGCAGTTGCCGCCGGTCTCGGCGGCGAGGTCGACGATCACGCTGCCAGGCTTCATGCCCGCGACCATCGCCGCACTGACGATCTTCGGCGCCGGCCGGCCCGGCACGGCGGCGGTGCAGACGATCACGTCGACGTTCTTCAGATGTTCGCCGAGCCGGCGCTGCTGCTCGGCTCGCTCCTCGTCGCTGAGCGCGCGCGCGTAGCCGCCTTCGCCCGCGGCGCTGACACCGAGGTCGAGGAACTTGCCGCCGAGCGATTCGATCTGCTCGCGCGTTTCCGGGCGCACATCGAAACCCTCGACCTGCGCGCCGAGCCGCTTTGCGGTCGCGACCGCCTGCAACCCGGCAACGCCGGCGCCGACGATCAGCACCTTCGAAGGCCGGATGGTCCCGGCAGCGGTGGTGAGCATTGGAAAGAA